>JAEULC010000493.1 GCA_016792605.1 Rhodospirillales bacterium | reverse complement strand
TCACGCGGTTCTGGATCGCGGTCGCGTCGGGCACGGAGTAGTCGAGCGCCAGCTTCTTGTCCTTGTACTTGTTGATGCCGATGGTCAGCACGTGCAGCGTCGCGCGCGGCGGGTCGCCGGGGAAGTTCAGCTCGACGCGCTCGGACATGCCCTCCACGTCCCACTGCGCCGAGGCCGCCGCGCGCAGCGAGTTGAGCCCGCCCACTGGCGTGATGCGGAAGGCGGCGGCCCTGATCCGCGTCTTGTCCTTCACCGCCTCCTGCTGCTGCACGAAGGCGCCGGGGTCGACGATCTTGCCGTTGTGGTAGAGGCGCACGCCGCCGATGCCGCCGCCCTGGTCGGTGGCGACGACGATCACCGTGTAGGGCTCGCCAGCCTTCGTCGGCGGCTCGGGCAGGTCGATCTCGACCTTGGGTGGCGCCGGCATGCCCGCCGTCACCGCGCCGGGCGTCGCCGCCAGGTCGGGCGTCGCGTCGCCCAGATAGGCCGCGAGCAGTCCGGGCTCGAAATAGCGCCTCGCGAGCTGGTCGAGCGGCACCGCGGCTTGGTCGACGCGCCAGCGCACGTCGGCAAGCCCGCCTTCCGACCCGTCGAAGCGCCCGTCCAGGTCGATCGCCGACCAGCCGGACTGCGTCGACACGAGCTGCACCAGCGCCTTGCCGCTTTCAGCATCCCACACGCGCAGCACGCCGTCGGCGCCGGCGCTGATGAGCCGCGTGCCGGCGGGGTTGAACATCAGCCCCTGGATCGCGGTCTTCGGACCGTCGATCGTGCGTCGCGTCTGGCCGGTCGTGGCGTCGACCAGCACGATACGCCCTTCGCCATCGCCCAGGGCGGCGAGGCGCCCCTGGGCATCGGTCACGGCCTGCGTCGCCTTGCGCGAGGCGCGCGGGCCCTGCGCGGCCTTGCCGGTTGCGAGATCGATGCGCTTCATCGCGCCGTCCGCACCGATGGCAACCGCCTGGCCGCCGGCGATCGACAGGGCGATGGCGGGTCCACCCAGCGACTCTGCCTGGCCGATCTGGCCGCCGCGCTGGAGATCGAACAGGCGGAGCTGGCCTTTCGCGTCGGCGGCGACGAGCCGGTCCCCCTCGAGCGCCAGGGCGTCCGCGGCGCTGCCCAGGGACAGGGTCTGGCGTGCCGTTCGCCGCGCGACCTCCCAGACCACCACCCGGCCCTGCGCGTCGCCGGCGGCAAGCGTCGCACCGTCCGGCGACAGCGCGATCGCGCCGGGCCGGGTGGCGGTGGAGATCGTTGCGACGACCGCGCCGCTGCGGCTGTCGACGAGCTGCACCGCGCTCTCGGCGGCGAGCGCGATGGTTGCGCCGTCGGGGAACACGGCCATGGCGCCCACGCCCTGGATCGGGATGCGCCGCTGGCTGCCGCGGTCGAGGTCCCACAGGCGCAGGCTGCCGTCGGCGAGGCGGATGGCGATATGGCGGCGGGTCGGGTCGGCCGCCATGGCGGCGACCGGGCCGGCCCCGTTGGCGATCTCCAGCGACGGCTTCGCCAGGCGCGAGGCCACCGCCCCGCCGATGGCCCCGGAGATGCCGCGCGACACGCTGTTGGAGATCGCCCCGGCGGCGCTCTGGGCCGCCGCAGGGCCGCCGGAAATCGCCACGATGGCGGCCAAGGCGATCGCGGCTGCGCGGTTGATGCCGTGCATGGCAAGGGGCTCCTGCTGGACGCTGGGCGGCGCGGCCGCATCCTAGCGCGGCCGGCCCGGAAGGGTCACCCGGGGTCTTGCACCGATTCTGTTGCGTGGTGGCAACAGCGTGTCCGAACCGGCGCGGGACACGGCCTCGCCGGTTGCTCACCGCGCCGGGGGAGTGGCACTACATCGCCCGGCCCACAGGCCAGTCTCTCAGACAAAATCGCCAGGAACGGCGCCGGGGATCGCACCATGGACCGCAATGTACGCGCAGCTCTGTTCGCTTTCGCCGCTACCACCATCGCCGCCGGCTTCGGCGCCCCCGCGGCCTTCGCCCAGAACGCGACCGAGGAAGTGGTGCGCCAGACCTCGCGTCAGGTCTCGGACGCGATCTCGCGCCGCGTCGGCGAGGTGAGCGCGGACGTGGTGCAGGTGCAGGCCCAGGACAAGCGGCCGCAGGGGCAGCGGGCCAACGATTCGATCTGGTTCCAGCAGTCCTTCGATCGCATCACGCCCGACGACACCACCAGCTTCGACTACGAGGTCGACATCTACCAGTCGGTGCTGGGCGGCGACATGCGCCACGGCCGCTTTCTTTTCGGCGCCTCGGGCGGCGTCGCGCGGGCGACGGTCAGCAGCAACATCGGCGACCGCACCGCGGCGGCCTTCAGCGCGGCGGGCCTCGGCACCGGCGACGCGACCGCGGCGAGCCTGACCTCGAGCTTCGGCGGCGATTCGAACACCTATTCGATCTCGCCCTACGGCGCCTACATCATCGACGACCGGTTCTTCCTGATGGGCCTCGGCAGCTACCAGCGCGCGGCGCCGGACGGATCGTCCCCGCACAGCAACACGCTGCTCACCGACGTCTCGGTCAACGCCCGCGGCACGATCGCGAGCTGGTTCATCGAGGGCCGCGCTGGCTACCGCTTCGCCCATACCTGGATCGCCAACAGCAACAACGGCGGCGACCAGGACTCGCACACGCCCTATGTCCACGTGAAGGGCGGCTACGACCTGGGGACGTTCAAGCCCTTCGCCAGCTTCGGCTACGAGCGAGAGTTCAGCTCGGGCGGCGCCTTCGGTGGCGGCACGACGGGCGGTGGCGCGGGCACGGGCCTGCCGGCCGGCACGCCCACTTTCGCGACGAGCAGCAGCCTGGACAGCAACCGCGCCTTCGTCGGCGCCGGCCTGGCGTTCGAGCCGCTGCGCGACATCGTGTTCGAGTTCGCCTTCTCGGCCGAAGTCCTGAATTCGGACACCGACCAGATGGGCGGCTACGGCCGGGTGCAGTTCCGCTTCTAAGCGCGTCGGTCGCGGCTCGCCACCGGCCCGCGTTTCCCTAGGGGCGGGGATGTGTGTTAGTCGTTCGGGTCGGAAACGCCGACAAGAACGATGACCCAAGCGCAAGACTCCGAACCCGAATCGCTGCGGACCGTCCAGGTCTGGCGCGGCGACGCGACCGGCGGTGCGTTCGCCGAGTACCGCGTGCCGGCGCGGCCGCGCCAGACGATCCTGGACCTCGTCACCTGGATCCAGCGCCACATCGATCCCGGCCTGTCCTACCGCTACGCCTGCCGCGTCGGCATGTGCGGCACCTGCGCCATGACCGTGAACGGCCGGCCGCGCTGGACCTGCCGCACGCTCCTGGGCACGGTCGCCGGCGAGGGCACGCTGCGGATCGCGCCGCTGGCCCACCTGCCGGTGATCAAGGACCTGGCCTGCGACATGGCGGCGTTCTTCGACAAGTGGCGGCGCGCCGAGGGGCGCTTCCACGGAATCGATTCCGTCGAGCCCGAAATCGCGGTGGTATCGCCGAGCTCGCCCGAGCGCCAGGCGGCGGACGCGGGGATCGAATGCATCGGCTGCGGCGTGTGCTACGCGGCCTGCGACGTGGTGGGCTGGAATCCCGAGTATCTCGGCCCCGCGGCGCTGAACCGCGCCTGGACGCTGGCCAACGACGTGCGCGACCGCGCCGGCGTCGCGCGGCTGAAGGCCGTGGCGGGCGACGCCGGCTGCCATGCCTGCCACAGCCACCAGTCCTGCGCCGACCATTGCCCTAAGCACCTTAATCCGACCCGGGGCATCGCCGGGCTGAAGCGCCTGGCGGCGCGCGCGGCGCTGAAGGGCGAGATATGACCGGGCGCGCGGAGGCGCTGCTGTGGCTGGCGCAGCGCGCCAGTGCGGCGGTGCTCGGTTTTTGCGTGCTCGTGCACCTGGCGACCATCGTGCTGGCGGTGCAGGGCGGCCTGAGCGCGGCCGAGATCCTGGCGCGCACTCAGGCGAGCCTGGCCTGGGCCGCGTTCTACGCCGTGTTCGTGCTGGCGGTCGCGGTCCATGCGCCGATCGGACTGCGCACGATCGCGCGCGAGTGGCTCGGGTGGCGCGGCCGGTCGCTGGAACTGACGACGCTGGCCGCCGGCATCGCGCTGGCGATCCTGGGCTGGCGCGCCGTGGCCGGCGTGGTGCTGGGATGAGCGCGGTGGGCTTCGCCGCGCGGCGGCGCGGGGCGGGGGTCTGGGCCTTCCTCGTCCACCGCCTTTCCGGCCTCGCGCTGGCCTTGTTCCTCCCGCTGCATTTCTGGGCGCTGGGCCAGGCGATCCAGGGCGAGGCGGCGCTGGACGGTTTCCTCCGCTGGGCCGACCGGCCGCTGGTGAAGCTAGCGGAGTGGGCGCTGGTCGTGCTGCTGGCGGCGCATCTGGCCGGCGGCCTGCGCCTGCTGGCCGTAGAGTTCCTGCCCTGGAGCGACCGGCAGAAGACCTGGATCGCGCTTGGCGCCGGATTCAGCCTGCTCGCGGGACTCGTGTTCCTGTTGAACCTGCTGTGACCTCCGCCGACCTGATCATCATGGGCGCCGCGCTGGTCGGCGCCTTCGTGTCGGGCCTGTCGGGCTTCGCCTTCGGGCTGATCGTGCTGGGCGTGTGGCTGCATTTCCTGCCGCCCTCGGTTACCGGGCCGCTGGTGCTGATCTGCGGCATGTTCACCACGACCCTGTCGATGATCACAGTCTGGCCCGAGGTGCGGCTGAAGCGCATCCTGCCGATGGTGGTGGGCGGGCTTGCCGGGATACCGGGCGGGATCTGGCTGCTGACCCAGCTCGATCCCATGGTCATCCGGCGCAGCATTGGTGTGTTCATGATCGGCTACGCCCTGTTCATGCTGGCGGCGCCGAGGCTGGTGCTGCGGCGCGCCGGCCGGCCCGCGGATGCCGCGATCGGCTTCGTCGGCGGCGTGATGAGCGGCTCGGTCGGCCTGTCCGGCGCCGTGCCCACGGCCTGGAGCATGCTGCGTGGCTGGTCGCCGGGCGAGGCGCGGGCGGTCTACCAGCCCTTCAACCTGCCGGTTATGATCGTCACCCTGGCCGGCATGTTCCAGGCCGGCGTCCTGGACGGCCGCCACGCCTATTACGGCTTGATCTGCGTGCCGATGCTGCCGATCGGCGTGTGGCTGGGCGTGCGCGCCTATCGCCGCCTGAACCCGCAGCAGTTCCGCCGCGTCGTGCTGCTGCTGCTGCTTGCGTCGGGTGCGTCGCTGATGGTCTAAAGGCTGCCGGGCGCGCGAAGGGGAGAGAAATGCCGCACACCACCTACATGGCCGAACGCATGGGCTCGGCGACGATCGAGCCGCTGGCGCCGGTCGAGGCGGGCGCCTTCGCCTCGCTGACGCTGACCTACAAGGCCGGGTTCTTCGGCATCGACGACACCGGCTCGATCAAGATCGTGTTCCGCTTCGCCAGCGACATGGGCCGGCCGCAGTTCAGCGACCCCAAGGCGCCGGGCTACACCACGGTCGAGGCGTCGAACGGGGCGGTGCTGGAGGTTTCCTACGACAACAAGCGCAACATCCGGCCCTGGGACAAGAACGTCTTCATCCGGGTGATGCGCGGCTTCATGCGCGAGGGCGACACGATCACCGTGCGCTTCGGCGACCGGCGCCAGGGCTCGCCCGGCATCCGCATGCAGACCATGGCCGAGCCGACCTTCGAGTTCCGCATCCTCGCCGACCCCTTCGCCACCTACAACTACTGCGAACTGCCGGTGCAGCCCTTCGTGCCGGTCGTGGCCGGGCCGCCGGTGAAGTGGGTGGCGGTGGCGCCGACCCAAGTCCTGAAGGGCAAACCCTTCCGCCTGGGGCTCAAGGCCGAGGACAAGTGGGGCAATCCGACCGACCGCGTCGACGCGATCCTGCGCTTCGAGCCGGGCCTTCCGGTGGACGGCCTGCCCGAGGCGGTACGGTTTCCGCCCGGCCAGAAAGCCGCCGCGATCGATGGGCTGGTTGCAGGCGAGACGGGCGACCTCGTCATTGCGGTCAAGGACGAGGCCGGCACGCTGCTCTGCCAGTCGAACCCGACCCGCGTGGTCGAGCGCGCCGAGCTGATGCCCTACTGGGGCGACCTGCACGGCCAGTCGGAGGAGACGATCGGCACCAACTCGGCCGAGGAGTATTTCCACTTCGCCCGCGACATCGGCTTCCTCGACGTGATGAGCCACCAGGGCAACGACTTCCAGATCACCACGCCGTTCTGGAATCGGCTGAACCAGCTCTCCGCTGCCTACAACAAGGACGGCAGTTTCATCGCCTTCCCGGGCTACGAATGGTCGGGCAATACCGGCCTGGGCGGCGACCGCAACGTGCTGTTCATGCGCGAGTGGCGGCAGATCCACCGCTCGTCGCACGCGCTGGTCGACGATTTGAGCGACGTCCACACCGATGCCAATACCGCCGAGGAGCTGTTCCACGCGCTGAAGAACGAGGATTGCCTGGTCTTCGCCCATATCGGCGGACGCTATGCCGACATCAAGATGGCGCACGACATCCGTCTCGAGCGCTCGGTCGAGGTGCATTCGGACTGGGGCACGTTCGAATGGCTACTCGGCGATGCCTTCGCCCAGGGCTACCGCGTCGGCGTCCTGGCCAACAGCGACGGGCACAAGGGCCGGCCCGGCGCGTCCTATCCCGGCGCGTCGCTGTTCGGCGCCTATGGCGGCTTGAGCTGCCTATTGGCGAAGGAGCTGACGCGGCCGGCGATCATGGAGGCGCTGCGCCGGCGCCACCACTACGCCACCACCGGCTGCCGCATGCATCTCGACGTCCGCGCGCGCTTCAACGGGCCGGCCGAGCGCTTCGACGACGATCCGCAGCTCGGTCCCACCCGCGCCTAC
>JAEULC010000492.1 GCA_016792605.1 Rhodospirillales bacterium | reverse complement strand
GCGTCGTTCGACCACAGGGCGAAGACCCCGCCCGGCCGGAGCTGCGCCGCGATGCTGCCGAGGCCAGCTTGCGTGTACAGCGCCGCGTGGCTGGGGTGCAGCACGTTGGCGGGCGAATGGTCGATGTCGAGCAGGATGGCGTCGACCTGTCCCGACGGTGTTCCTGACAGGAGGCGGGCCAGCGCCAGGGCGAAGAAATCGCCCTGCGCCAGGGTGCAGCGCGGGTCGTCGGCCAGCCGGCGGCCCAGCGGCACCAGGCCGCGCCGGTGCCAGTCGATGACCGCGGGCAGGGCGTCGATCACGACCAGCGATCCCAGCGCCGGGTGGTCGAGCGCGGCTGCCGCGGTGTAGCCCAGGCCCAGCCCGCCCACGATGACGTCGAGTCCGGTCCCGCGATGCGCGCCGAGTCCGAGATTGGCGAGCGCGACCTCGCCCTCGGTGAACAGGCTCGACATCAGGAAGTCGTCGTCGAGCTTGATCTCGTAGATGTCGATGCCGAGCGACAGGTCCTTCCGCCGCCGCAGGCTGAGCGCGCCGATCGCCGTCTCGCTGTAGGCCAGCTCCTGGAACAGCGCGCTCATGCGGTCATCCCGTGGCGACCGTGAAGCCGGAATCCTGCGCCAGGGCCCGCAGGTTGCGGAATCCCATGGTGGCGTAGGTCAGCGGATGCGCCTTGGCGGGGTCCTGCTCGGCCTCGACCACAAGCCAGCCCCGGTAGCCCTGGCCGGCGAGGTGCGACAGGATCGGCTTGTAGGCGATCGACCCGTCGCCGGGCACGGTGAAGACGCCGTCCACCACCGCGTCGAGGAAGCTCTGGCGCCTGGCGAGCGCCTGGTCGAGCACCGGGCGACGCACGTCCTTGCAGTGCACGTGCACGATGCGCCCGGCGTGCCGCTTCGCCAGGGCCAGCGGGTCGGCGCCGGCATAGGTGGCGTGGCCGGTGTCGAGCAGCAGCCCGACCTCGGGGCCGGTCCCGACCATCAGCCGGTCGATCTCGGCCTCGGTCTGGATTGCCGTGCCCATGTGGTGGTGGAAGGCGAGGTGCACGCCGCGCGATTTCATGTGCCGCGCGACCGCGCCGATGCGGCGCGCGTATTCCGGCCATTCCGCTTCCGTGATCGTCCGCCGCGTGTCGGCGGGCTTGGTGCGGTCGCCATGCGTGCCGCCCGAGACCTCGGCGAAGACCATGACCGTGCAGCCCATGCCGGCCATCAGGTCGAGATGCGGCCGCATCGCCGCGATCTCGGCGTCCGCGTCGCGCTCCAGCAGCCTGGCGCTATACCAGCCCGAGATGAAGGCGAGGCCATGTTTTGCCAGCACGGGCCGCAGCGCTTCGGCCGTCTTGGGGAACTTGCCGCCCATCTCGATGCCGGCGTAGCCCGCCTGCCTGGTCTCGGCCAGGCAGGTCTCGAGCGGCGTGTCGCCGCCCAAGGCCGGCATGTCGTCGTTGCTCCAGGTGATCGGGTTGATGCCGATGCGGACGCTCCCAGGGGCATTCATGGCGGGCTCCGTCCTAAAGAAGGCCCAGCGCCGACAGGTCGCGGCGCAGGCTGGCAGGGTCGCGGAAATGAACGCCGTGGATGCCGAGCGCGTCGGCCGCGGCGGCGTTCCTGGCGTTGTCGTCGATGAACACGCAGTCCTCGGCCGCGAGCCCGTAGCGTTCGAGCAGCAGGCGGAAGATCTTGGGATCGGGCTTGATCATGCCTTCGTCGCCCGACACGACGACGCCCTCAAACCAGTGCAGGAAGGCAAAGCGCGGAAGCTGCGTCGGGAAGGTCTCGCCCGACCAGTTGGTCAGCGCATAGAGCGGCGTGCCGCGCTCCTTCAGCTCGGTCAGCACCTCGACCGTGCCGTCGATCGCGCCCCGGATCGTCTCGCCGAAGCGCAGGCGCCAGGCGCGGATCAGCGGTTCCTTCTCGGGATGCAGGGCGATCAGCTCTGCCTCGGCGTCGGCGAAGCGGCGCCCGGCGTCCTGGCGTTCGTTCCAGTGCGGCGTGCAGACCGAGCCCAGGAACGCCTCCATCGCGGCCTCGTCGCCATCGAAGAGCTTGCGGTAGAGGTAGCGGGGATTCCAGTCGATCAGGACTCCGCCGAGGTCGAAGATCACGACGGAGCGCGCAGCATTGCTTGCCAAGGACGGTGTTCCTCGTTCGCCACGGGAAGGGATGCGGCAGGCGTCTTACTCTTGTCACATAAGCCCGGGCAATGGAAATCGCGCCAGGGTCGAGCCGGGTTGACCGCGCCCGGGCGATGCCCCTAAGTGGGGTCATGCCCAGCATGAACGCCCTGTCTGCACGCCTGTGTGCGATCCCCGTTGTCCTCGCCCTGTCCGCCTTCTCCCTGGGCGCCGAGGCGGCGCCGCGCGAGTACTGGGCGCAGATCGCCGTCGCCAACCAGAACCTCATGGCGCAGCAGCGCCTGCAGCAGATTGCCGCGAGCATCCCGGCGGTGCGCGAGGCGCGCGATGCCGGCCGGACGAAGGTCGTGCAGTATTCCGGGCCGAAGGGCGAATGGTGGCGCGTGCGCGTGGGGCCCTTCGCCCAGCGGGACGAGGCGGTGCGCTTCTGTCAGGACCTGCGCGCGTCGGGGCAGTCCTGCATCGTGCCGTCGTTTGTCGACTAGCCGGTCCCGGGCCCTAGTTGATCGTCCGCCAGCTGCCGTCCTTCTGCAGGCAGGCCGTGCCCTTCGACACCATCTCGCGGCCGTCGATGGTCGTGCGCGTCTCGTAGGGCTTGCAGTTGCTGCGGTCGATGCCGTCCGCCGGCTGGCTGGCGGCGGCGGGCTGCGCTTGGGGCATGGTCGGCAGGGCCGGCGCCGGGGTGTAGCCGGCGGGCTGGGCCGTGGCGGGCGGCGGCGGCGCCACGGGGGCGGCGGCAGCGGGGGCGGCGCCGACCGACCCGACGCCGCGGCGTGCCCGCAGGTGGTCGAGCAGCGGCACGCTCGGCTGGCCGTCCTGCACCAGGCCGCTGTTCGCCTGGTAGCTGCGGATCGCACTGGCCGTGCGCGGCCCGTTGCGGCCGTCGGGGTTGCCGACATTGTAGCCGGCGGCATTCAGTTCGCTCTGCACCTGGTAGGTCAGGTCGGAACCGCTGACCGTGGCCGCGGCGGGCGCGCGGGCGTTGTTGCGCTTGTCCTCCTTGCCGATCAGGTGGCCCGACCCGGCGCCGACGCCGGCGCCAACCAGCCCGCCGACCACCGCGCCGACCGGCCCGCCCAGCGCGAAGCCGATGCCGGCGCCGCCGCCGGCGCCCGCGCCGGCGCCGAGCAGGGTGCTGTCCTGGGCCTTCGCCGGCGTCGCGGCAAGCGCCACGACCGCAAGACCCGCCATCATGATCCCGCGAAAGGACATCCGTGCGTTCATGGAAACCATCTCCTCAGCGTTTCGGTGAGGCGCTGCCTGCGCCTTTGCATCCAGGATAAGGCAACGGCTGGCGGGCCGGAATAGTTCCCGCTTCCTTGCCGTGCTGCAGCGCGAAACACAAAATCTTAGCGGAAAATTAGCCATTGCTTAACCAATCCTGCGCGATTGTGAATGGCGGCAATGCGCAAGCATAGGTGTCGAAAAGCCGACTCATCTGGTAGGATACAAGATGGGAGCGTCGAAAATGGCCAGCATTCTCGTGATCGATGATCATGCGGCTGTGCTGGAGACGGTGAAGGTGATCCTGGCCAAGCAGGGCCACGAGATCAGGACCGCACCGAACGGCAAAGCCGGCATGACCTACATGTCGAAAAAGAAGTTCGACCTGATCATCACCGACATCATCATGCCGGAGCAGGATGGCATCGAGACCATCGCCCAGCTGCGCGCGGTTTCAACGCGCCTGCCGATTCTCGCGATTTCAGGCCTCGGCATGGTCGGCGACACGGATTTCCTCAAGGCCGCGGCCCAGATCGGCGCCACCGATACGCTGGCCAAGCCCTTCCGCGCCGTCGAGCTGGTTTCCAAGGTAAGCTCGCTGCTGCAGGGTGCCGAGGCCCGTTCCACCGCGGCGCCGGTGCATGCCGGCGCGTCCCTGGGCGGCTGTTCCGCCTACTGATCCCGGCTACCGATCCCGGCGCTCCGACTTCCCTTCGTCCTGATCGCCCTGCGGCGCCGGCCGGCGGCTATCGCGCGCCTTGCGGGCGCGCTCCACCTCGTCGAGCGGGCGCAGCGGCCGGCGGAGATACGGGCTCACGTAGTCCGTGTCCGAGGACATCGGGAAGACCGCGGCGGCGAGGCTAGCGGCGGAGGGGGCGAGGGAGGACCCTACATGGGACAACATCGGACGACTCCAGGGCGGTCTTTGTTCGTGGCGCAACCCTAGACGCCGGGCGCCCAAGCCGCTGTATGCCCGCGCACAGGGGACGTGTAACGGCGGTCACCTGCCGCTGTGATGCAGGTCACCCCGGCGCCGTTCGCGGGCCTGTGACAAGCGAGTGACTTGCAGTATTGTTGCGCCCGCGAAGCCCGGCGAATGGCCGGGACGAAGGCGGGGGTCCACGGGAAATGTCGGGCGCGGCCGAGTACAGCCTCGGCGACATCGCGCTGTTCGCCGAGCTGGCGCCGCAGCAGCGCCAGGCGATCGAGCAGCAGACCAGTTTCCAGCGCTATGGCGCCGGCGAGCAGATAATCGACCGCAACTCTCCGACCCGGGACCTGTTCTGCGTCGTGCGCGGGTCCGTGCGCGTGGTGATCCATGCGCCCAGCGGCCGCGACGTGAGCTTCGAGGACATCGACGCCGGCGGGCATTTCGGCGAGCTTGCCTGCGTCGACGGCGAGCCGCGCTCGGCCTCGGTCGTGGCCATGCTGACCACCGTGGTTGCCCGCATCCCGCCCGATGCGCTGCACCAGGTCCTGCTCGACCACCCCAGGCTCGCCCTGGCGCTGCTGCGCCGGATGGCGACCGTGCTGCGCCACGCGACCGACCGGATCCTCGACCTGTCGACGCTGGGCGCCAACAACCGGATCTACGCCGACCTGCTGCGCCGCGCGAAGCCGAACCCCAAGCTCGGCCCCAAGGCCGGCGTGATCTACCCGATCCCGACCCACCAGGACCTGGCCGGGCGGGTCAGCGTCACCCGCGAGACGGTGACCCGGGCGCTGGGCGACCTGGCGCGCGCTGACGTCGTCGTGAAGGACGGGGCGCGACTGGTGGTTCCCGACATGGAGAAGTTGCTCGACATGGTCACCCGGTTCCGCACCGACGTCGTCGTCAACAAGTCCGATATCGGCTGGTTCCTGTGAGCGCGCTTCGCGGCAAGATCCAAACGGTCGCCGGCCCGATCGCGCCCGACCAGCTCGGCGCCACGCTGATGCACGAGCATTTGCTCTGGGACATCGCGCCGCCGTCGATGAAGGCCAAGGCCGGCAACGACCCGGGCCCGCCGATCACGCTGGAGAACCACTGGAAGTATCACTACGGCGAGATATCGCATCCCCGGAAGTACCAGCTCCACGACGTCGCCATCGCCATCGACGAGGTGGCGCGGATGCAGAAGGACGGCGGCCGCGCTATCGTGGAGCTGAGCTGCGGCGGCCTGAAGCCTGACCCGCGCGGCCTGCAGGACATCCAGCTCGCCACCGGCGTCCAGGTCATCATGGGCTGCGGCTACTATGTCGAGGAGTACCAGGACCCGCTGAACCATAACCGCACGGTCGACGACTTTGCGCAGGAGATGGTGGCGCAGGTCTTCGACGGCGCCTGGGGCACCGACGTGAAGGCCGGGATCATCGGCGAGATCGGCTGCCAGTCGCCCTGGACCGATCTGGAGCGCAAGGTGATGCGCGCGGCCTTCATTGCCCAGAAGGAGACGGGCTGCACGATCAACGTCCATCCCGGCCGCAACGAGGACCAGCCGCAGGAGGTCGCGACCTTCGCCCGCGAGCACGGCGCCGACCTGGCGCGCATGGTGATCTCGCATATCGACCGCACGATCTTCGACAGCGACCGGCTGCTGCGCCTGGCCGATACCGGCGTGACGGTGGAGTTCGACCTGTTCGGGCAGGAGAACTCGTACTACAGCCTCTCCGACATCGACATGCCGAACGATGCGATCCGCCTGCGCCACCTGCGCACGCTGATCGACCATGGCCATCTCGACCGCCTCGTGATCTCGCACGACATCTGCTACCTGACGCGGCTGACGCGCTTCGGCGGCCATGGCTACGGCCACATCTTCCGCAACGTCGTGCCGATGATGCGCCGCCGGGGCTTCAGCGAGGACGAGATCGACGCAATCCTGGTGCGCAATCCCCGGCGGCTGCTGACGATCGCCTAGAACCCGCGCGGCCGCGCCGGAGCCGCGCGCGCCCGTCGTCGCCGGCCCTGTCGAGGTCGCGTCGGGGCTATCGCGCCAACCCTCGCTGACGCCTTCTAGCGTGTCGGTCGGCGGAGGGTGTCGGTGATGAGCGAGCGGGCGCCGCAGGCGGCGCGGGGCAATGCCATCGGGCCGGCATTGGCCATGACCTTCCTGGTCCAGGTGCTCATGGCGCTGCCGGTAGGCGCCGCGTCGGTGCTGACCGTCACCATCACCCAGGCGATCGGCGTCGCGCCGTCGATGCTTGGCGTCTACGTGTCGATCATGTGGATCGGCGCGCTGCTGGCGGTACCCTATTCCGGCAATGTGCTGACCTGGTGCGGGCCGGTGCGCGCGCTGCAGCTCTGCCTCGTCCTGACGGCGGCGGGCGGCCTGCTGCTCGCCAGCGGCATCGTGCCCCTGATCGCGCTGGGTTCGTTCCTGATGGGCGTCGCGGTCGGGCCGGAAGTGCCGTTCAGCATGCAGCTCCTGTCCCGCATCACGACGCCGCGCCAGCGGCCCTTCGTCGTCTCGGTGAAGAGCACGGGCTGGCAGGCCGGCATGGCGGCGCTGGGCCTCAGCGCGCCCATCCTGACGGCCGCCCTCGGCTGGCAGGGCTGCATCGCGGTCTATTCCCTGGGCAACCTTGCGCTGGCGATCGCGCAGGAGCCGCTGCGGCGCCGCTACGACGCCGACCATGGCCGCCAGCCCGGCCGGCGCGCCTCGGTATGGCTGTCGATCCGGGCCGTGCTGCGATCGGTCGACCTCGTCCGGCTGACGCTCGCGACGGTGATCCTGGCCCTTGCGCTCAACGCGTTCATGTCGTTCATGGTGTCGCAGTTGACGATCGAGCTGGGCTACGGCCTGGCGCTCGCGGGGTCGGTCTATGCCTGCGGCCAGGTTGGCGCGGTGGCAGGGCGGTTGGTCGGCGGTCTGGCGGCCGGGCGCTGGATCGCGCCCTGGCCGTTCCTGATCCTGGTCGGGCTGTTCATCGCTGCGACCTCGATCGCGCTGGGATCGGCGCAGGCGGCCTGGCCCGTCGCCGCCGTCGCGGCGATCGCCGCGCTGACCGGCGCGGCTGGTGCGTCGTGGCTGGGCGTCGCCCTGTCCGAGGTGTCGCGCTGCGCCCCGCCCGACGAGGTCGGGCTGGTCACCGGCGGCGTGCTGTTCTTCTTCTACCTGACGCTGATCCTCGCGCCGATCGGCTTCGCCTCGGCCGCCGCGCATTTCGGCTATGGCTGGGCCTTCATCGGCGTCGGCGTCATCACCGTGCTCGGCATGGGCCTGCTGCTGCTGATGCCGCGATCCTCGGACGCGCCGCCGCCCTGACCCTCGCGACAACGGTCGCGACGAACCTAGATCAGCTCGACCGTGCTGTGCCTTCGCACGGCTGCCACCAGCCGCTGGTCGCGCGTCAGCAGCGGCGCGTCGAGTGCTTCCGCGAGGGCCAGATAAGCGGCATCGTACGCCGTAAGGTTGTCGCGCAGGCTCCATATGCGTGGCAACAAGGCGTCATGCGGGTAGCGGCGGACCGGGAAATCGGCGAGGTCGCCGACGGCGCTGCGGCCGGTCTCCGCGTCGATCTCTCCGCTCAGCGCGAACCGGCGAATAGCTTGCGCCACCTCGATATCGAGCAGATGTGGTGCATGAAGCGAGTGTCGCGGATCGAATATCTGCTGGCGGACCGCGCCGGCGTCGGGCAGGCGCAGCAGCACGGCAAGCAGTGCCGACGCGTCAACGACGATCACGTTCTTCCCTGATTGCCTCGGTGGAACTCACCGACAACGACATGGGCGGGCGGCTCGCCAATCGCGTTCGCATCTCGTCGAGGGTCGGCCGGCGTGCGACCTCCCGAATTTCGCTCAGCAGATAGTCCGACAGCGACATGCCCGCCAGTGCAGCGCGCGCCTTAAGCTGGCGGTGCAGGGCATTGGGTACGTTGCGGATCTGAATCATCACCGTCATGCGCTGAGCATAGAAACATGTGATGCGCATGTCAACAGGTGCGACCTCAGAGTGACCACGAAATGGTCACTTGCTGGCATTCCAGCACTATAGTGCTGCGCCCCCTCCAGCAGATTTGATCACGAACAACTTGCGGCTGCATTCGCGGCGGGTTGATACTTTTCGGAACAAATAACCGGGGAGAGGGCACCATGATCAAGCTTCAGGTGAACGGACAGGAGCGCTCGTTCGACGGCGATCCGGGGATGCCGCTGCTGTGGTTCCTGCGCGACGAGCTGGGCCTGACCGGCACGAAGTTCGGCTGCGGCATCGCGCAGTGCGGCGCCTGCACCATCCACGTGGACGGCGAGGCGACGCGCGCCTGCCAGACCGCGGTCAGCGAAGCGGCGGGCAAGCAGGTCGTCACCATCGAGGGCCTGCATCCCCAGGGCGACCATCCGGTGCAGAAGGCCTGGCGGGCGCAGAACGTGGCGCAATGCGGCTACTGCCAGACCGGCCAGATCATGCAGGCCGCGGCGCTGCTGAAGCAGACGCCGAACCCGACCGACGACGACATCGACAATTTGATGGCAGGCAATATCTGTCGCTGCGGCACCTACACGCGCATCCGCGCCGCGATCAAGCAAGCGGCGAAGGAGGCGTGACATGAACAACATCATCGAGAACGTCAGCCGCCGCCAGATCCTCGCCGGCGCGGCCTTCGTGCTGGCGGCCCAGGTCGTCCCGATGCGCGGCCTGTGGGCGCAGGACAAGAAGTTCGGCGCGGCCGGGATGCCCAACGGCACCGTCAACGATCCGCGCGTCTTCCTGTCGATCGCGGGCGACGGCACGGTGTCGATCGTCTGCCACCGCTCGGAGATGGGGCAGGGCGTGCGCACCGGCGTGCCGCTGATGCTGGCCGAGGAGCTCGAGGCGGACTGGAGCAAGGTCAAGATCGTCCAGGCCCAGGGCGACGAGGTGAAGTACGGCAACCAGGACACGGACGGCTCGCGCTCGACGCGCCACTTCATGAAGCCGATGCGCGAGTGCGGCGCTGCGGCGCGCATGATGCTGGAAGGCGCGGCGGCGAAGAAATGGGGCGTGCCGGCGAGCGAGGTCGAGGCCAAGAACCACGAGGTGGTCCACAAGGCCTCGGGGCGCAAGCTCGGCTACGGCGAGCTCGCGGCCGACGCGGCGCAGATGCCGGTGCCGGCGGCGGGCACGCTGAAGCTCAAGGACCCGGCGCAGTTCCGCTATATCGGCAAGTCGACGCCGATCGTCGACAGCCGCGACATCACTACGGGCAAGGCGGTCTTCGGCCAGGACGTGCGGCTCGACGCCATGAAGTACGCGGTCATCGCCCGGCCGCCGGTCTATGGCGGCAAGGTGAAGTCGGTCGATAGCGCCGCTGCCTTGCAGGTGCCGGGCGTCGAGAAGGTGGTGCAGCTCCCCAGCCCGCCGCCGCCGACCGTGTTCCAGCAGCTTGGCGGCGTGGCCGTGATCGCCAAGAACACCTGGGCGGCGATGAAGGGCCGCGAGGCCCTGAAGATCGTCTGGGACGACGGGCCCAACGCCGCCTACAACTCGCCTGCCTACCGCGAGCAGTTGCTGGCGACGGCGCGCAAGCCCGGCAAGGTGGTTCGCAGCCAGGGCGACTTCGACGCGGCCTTCAACGGCGCGGCGAAAAAGATCGAAGCCGAGTACTACCTGCCGCATCTGGCCCATGCGACGATGGAACCGCCGGCGGCGACGGCTCGCTTCGCCAACGGCAAGTGCGAGGTATGGGCCTGCGTGCAGAGCCCGCAGGGCACGCGCGACACGGTCGCCAAGGCGCTCGGCCTGACCTCGGCCGACGTGGCGGTCAACGTCACGCTGCTCGGCGGCGGCTTCGGGCGCAAGTCGAAGCCCGACTTCGCGGTCGAGGCGGCACTGCTGTCGAAGGAGATCGGCGCGTCGGTGAAGGTCGTGTGGACGCGCGAGGACGACATTCACCACGGCTTCTACCACACGGTCTCGGCCGAGCGGCTGCAGGCCGGGGTCGACGCGCAGAACAAGGTGGTGGCGTGGCGGCACAACAGCGTGGCGCCGTCGATCGCCGCACTGTTCGGGCCCGATCCGAAGCACCAGGCCGGGTTCGAGCTCGGCATGGGGCTCGTCGACACGCCGTTCGACGTCGCCAACATGCGGATCGAGAACGGCGAGGCCACGGCCATGGCGCGGCTCGGCTGGTTCCGCTCGGTCTCCAACATCCCGCACGCCTTCGCGGTGCAGTCCTTCGTCGCCGAGCTGGCGGCGGCGGCCGGCAAGGATCCGAAGGACTATCTCCTGGAGCTGATCGGCGCCGCCCGGGTCATCGATCCGGGCAAGACCTCCACGGTCGGCCACTGGAACAACGGCGAGGACCCCGAGGTCTACAAGATCGAAAGCGCCCGGCTGCGCCGCGTCACCGAGCTTGCCGCCCGGCAGGCGGAGTGGGGCCGGCCGATGCCTCAGGGCTCGGGCCTGGGCATCGCCGTGCACCGCAGCTTCGTCACCTACGTCGCTGCCGTGGTCGAGGCCAAGGTCGACAACCGCGGGCGCGTCAGCATACCGCGGATCGAAATGGCGGTGGACTGCGGCCCGCATGTCAATCTCGACCGCGTGAAGTCGCAGATGGAGGGCGCGGCGGTCATGGGCCTCAGCCTCGCCTTGAAGAGCGAGATCACCTTCAAGGACGGCAAGGTCGAGCAGTCGAACTTCGACGACTACGAAGTGCTGCGGATCGATGAGACGCCGCGCGTCATCAACGTGCATGTCGTCGACACCGGCTTCGGCGAGCCGCCGGGCGGCGTCGGCGAACCCGGGGTTCCGCCGATCGCACCGGCGCTGGCCAACGCGATCTTCGCGGCGACGGGCAAGCGGCTGCGGAGCTTGCCGGTCAAGGATCAGCTCCGCGCGTAGCGGGATCAACGGGCGGGTGGCGCGGAGGCGTTATCCGCCCGACTGCTTCAGGTAGGCGATCAGGTCGGCGCGGTCGCGCTCCTCGGGCACGCCGGCGAAGCCCATGCGCGTGCCAGGGACGAGCTTCGTCGGGCCCTCTAGGAAGCGGTCGAGCGTGGCCTCGTCCCAGGTCAGGCCGGAGGCCTTCATCGCTGGCGAGTAGGCGAAGCCGGCAATGCTTGCCGCCTTGCGGCCGACGACGCCCTGGTGGCGCGGCCCGATCCGGTCGCGCTCGATCGAATGGCAGCCCTCGCAGCGCTCGTAGACCTTCTCGCCGCGCGCCGGGTCGCCCTCGGCCAGCGCGACAGGGGTGAGGAGAAGCGTTGCCGCGGCGACCGCTGCAGCCTTCGGATATCGCATGTCGTGGTCCTCGACGGTACGGACGCCCCGTTCCCGCCGCCGGTGAGGTCGGGGGACAACGGCGGGAACGAGGCGCCGATCAACGCGTCTGGGCGGAGACGCGCGGATGGTGGCGCGCTACGAGATGGCGAGCGCGTCCGGCAGGCTCTCGCCGAGCGCGTTCTGCAGCACCACCCAGTGCATCGACTCGTCCGCGACGAGGCGGCCGGCGGCGGTCTTCAGCGCGGGCGCCTGGAAGACAGGGATCGCGCCGAGATAGGCCGAGGCCGCGCCCTTCTCGAGCTTGGCGGCGAAGCGCAGCACGTCCTCGGCCTTCTTCAGCTTGTCGGCCGGGAAGTTGTACTGCGCCATGGTCTTCGCCTTCACCGGCGTGCCGCCGAGCTTCTTCACCGTGCTTTCCAGGAGGTCGCGGTGCTCCTTGTGGTGGTCCATGAAGGTCTTGGCGACCTTCAGCGTGCCGTCCTTCAGGAGCCCGCTCTTGGCGCCGAGCTCGTAGGCCGCGATCGCCTCGTGCTCCAGCCCCAGCGCGGTGTTGAGAATCGCCACGTCGTCCGGCGTCTGCGCCGCGGCCTGGCGCATCAGCGCGTCGTTCCCGGCCAGCAGCGCGATCGCGGCGCCAGACAGCGCCAAGCGCGTGCCGCCGGTCAGGAATCGGCGGCGATCGGCCGCGGGCAGAATGAGGTTCGTTTGCGTCATCGTGACTTCTCCCGTGTTCGTTGGGCCGGCACCCAGTCCCGGCCTGGCGCGGCGAAATGCCGAGCTCTGAGGGAAATACGCAGGCACCGCCGCCCTGGACGCGGCCCTGGGCCCGTCCTGACGAAGTCGTGAGCCGCCGTGAGCGACCCGGCTGCTCGCGGGCACGGCTGCGGCAAGGTCACTTGCAATCCGACCCGAATCCGTCGCAAATCGCGGCCCATTCTCCCGCTTCAGGATCCCGGTGACCGATGCGCCAGACGTTCGTTGTTTCCGCCTTGATCTGCCTCGGGCTGCCGGCCGGGATTGCGTCCGCCGCCTGCGAGGGGCGCTACGAGGGCTTGGTCACGGTCAAGAGCGCCCAGGGCATGAGCGTCGCGCCGCTGCAGTGGACGGTGCGCGACGGCAAGCTCTTCGGCGGGTTCGAGGGGCCGAACGGACTCTACATGGTCGAGGCGACGGTCGACGCGAAATGCACGATCGTGCGGGGCTACGCCAACGACTACGACGTCAGCGCGCCGATGCCGGTGGAGGGCACTGTCACCGAGGGTACGCTCAGGCACAACGGCCCGGTCACGGTGACCTACAAGGTGGAACTGCTGCCGCCGCAATAGCGGGGCGTGGCCCACCAAGCCCAGTCGCCGGCTAGCCCCGCAGGAAGTCGATGAACAGCAGCAGCATGCCGGGCGGGTTGCCGTCGCTATCGCTGAGCGGCAGGACGGCCGCCTCGAGCCAGATGAAGTCGCGCTGCGGCCCGGCATAGGGCGGCCGCAGCAGGATTGGCGTCGCCTTCGTCGCGACCTGGGCGCAGACGTTCCACACCACGCTGTCGGGGCCCTGGTGCGGGATCTCGGACATCCAGCGCCCGGTGTAGTCCGCGCTGGAGTGATGGCGCACCGTCGTGCCCACCAGGCGGTAGCGGAAGTCCAGCGGGTCGCGGCGGATGTCCTTCAGCATGATGTGCGGCATCAGCGCCGTGACGGCGAGCGGATCGAAATCCTTGCGCCGGGGCATCGGCCGCTCGCCGGCGAGCGCGCGCCAGTGGGCTACGCCCTCGCGCACGCGCGGCGAGCGCAGCTGGTCCGCTGTCAGCAACAGCTTTTCCGGAATCGGTCGCCCGGTCATGCAGGGCTTGGTCTTGGGCTATTCCACCTATGATTAGTCTACGCCAAGGCTGCACGCCAGGGTAGCAGGCGGTCAGGCCGCCAGGCGCCAGCGCCCGTTCGCTTTCCGCCAGGTCAGGGCGCGGCCGCCGGCGCCCGCCGGAAGTCCGAGCACCGTCAACGGATTGTCGTGCGCCAGCCGCACGGCTTCCGGCAGCGGCAGGCCGAGCCATTCGGCGATGTTGGCGACTGCGCGGTCCAACGTCAGCGCCGAGCCGGCGAGGCGCGGCGAGCCGGCCTCGCGCACGCTGCCGTCCGCGAGCGCGCGGATCGGCACCGGGCCGAGGCGGTAGTTGCCGGGCGGGGCGGCGGCGCCGGCCGTCGCGTCGGTCACCAGCACGCTGCGCTTGAGTTCCTTGGCGCGCAGGTAGACGCGCAGCGTCGACGGCGGGATGTGCAGCCC
>JAEULC010000422.1 GCA_016792605.1 Rhodospirillales bacterium | reverse complement strand
CGGCTTGCCGGTCGGGGTCACGAGGTCGCCGGTCTGCGCCAAGGCGCCGCCGGCGAAGCCGCCGGCCATGCCGATGAGCGCGAGGGTTGCAGCGAGGGTCAGGGTGCGAAGGCTCTTCATGGGCTTTTCTCCCGTTGGTAGAAGGCGCGATCGCCGCGCCGTGTTGCTGCATGGATACCGGGAGGAGGCCCGCGCCGATGTGACCTAATTCATAGGCTCGGTGTGATCTGTGACACAGGCGCAGCCGGCCTGCGGCCCGGTCATGGGCGCGCGCTTGCCGGTCCGCCCGGCCCATGGCATAGAGGAAGGGCTCAAATCGGAGAGACAGGCGTGGCAAAGCGGCTTTCGGCCATCGTGGCGGCAGCGATCGTGCTGGGCGGGGCGAACATCGCCCTGGCGCAGACGGCGCCGCGCGCCATCCTGGGCGAGTGGTCGTTCCTGTGCAACGCGCCGCAGCGCCTCGCCTTCGGCGAGGACCCGAACGGCAAGCTCAGCCGGTTCTACCTGCGCGAAGGCCAGTATCGCGCCGATGTCGAGCCGGTCACCGCCTATTCCGAGGATGCCGGCTTCATCCGGCTCAAGTTCGGCTCGGGCGAGGAGATCGTCTACAAGCGGCAGCCCGAGGGCATCCGCGAGTGGGAGCGACGTATCCCGGGCCGGGATCCCGTCACCAAGGACGGCAAGACCCAGATCCCGGTCCTCAAGACTTTTGTCGATACGCCGATCTTCCAGCGCTGCAAATAGCGCCTCACGTTTCTCTTAGGAGCCAGACATGAACGCCACTGCCAATCGGGTGCGGTTGGGCATCCTGGGCGCCTCCGGGTACACCGGCGCCGAACTCCTCCGGCTGCTCGCCAAGCATCCGGGCGTCTCGATCGATGCGCTGACGGCGGAAAAGAACGCCGGCGGCACGGTGGGCGACCTGTTCCCCCACCTCGCCGGCCTCGACCTGCCGCGCCTGAAGAAAATCGCCGAGACCGACTGGGACCAGCTCGACGCCGTCTTCTGCTGCCTGCCGCACGCGACCACCCAGGACGTGCTGTCGGGCCTGCCCAAGCGCCTGAAGCTCGTCGACCTCTCGGCCGATTTCCGCCTGCACGACACCGCGACCTATGCCAAGTGGTACGGCCACGAGCACAAGGCGCCCGATATGCAGAAGGAGGCCGTCTACGGCATCACCGAGCTGGCGCGCGACCAGGTGAAGCAGACGCGGCTCTGCGCCAACCCGGGCTGCTACCCGACCGGCGCGCAGTTGCCCCTCGTCCCGCTGGTCGAGGGCAAGCTGATCGACGTGGACGACATCGTGATCGACGCCAAGTCGGGCGTCTCGGGCGCCGGCCGCGAGGCCAAGCTCGGCAGCCTCTACGGCGAGGTGGCCGAGGGAATCCACGCCTACGGCATCGCCAGCCACCGCCACGCCCCGGAGATCGAGCAGGGCCTGAGCCAGGCCGCGGGCCGGCCGATCCTGGTCAACTTCACCCCGCACCTGATGCCGATGAACCGCGGCATCCTGTCGACGATCTACGTGCGCCTCGCCAAGGGCACGACGGCCGAGCAGCTGCGCGAGACGCTGGCCAGGCGCTATGCCGGCGAGCCCTTCGTGCGGGTGCTGCCGATGGGCCAGGCCCCGGCGACGCGGCATGTGCGCGGCTCCAACATGTGCCTGATCGGCGTCTTCGCCGACCGGCTGCCCGGCCGTGCCATCCTGGTCTCCGCGCTGGACAACCTGGTCAAGGGCGCCTCGGGCCAGGCGCTCCAGAACTTCAACCTGATGCACGGCTTCCCCGAGACGCTGGCGCTCGACCAGCAGCCGATGTTTCCGTAAGGACACGCGCGTCCCCGCCGGCACTGCGCCGGCGGGGACGGTGGCTTGTCCGCGCGCGCCGGAAGGCATAGGCTGGCCGCCTCCCTATTCCGGGCGGAGGTGGGCATGATCTCCCGCATCTCGATTGGCGCCCTGGTCATGGCGGCAGCGCTTGTCGCCCTGTCGACTGTTACGGCGCCGGCCATGGCGCAGTCCTGGATCAGAAGCACCGGCGTTCACCCCGAGTACAACCCGCAGGACGCAGCCTATGGCGCCGGGATGGGGCGGCACTTGCCGGTCGTGGTGTTCGACGAACGCCGCTCGGCGTCAACCAGCACGATGGAGCGCGCGGTGGCCATCGGCATGCGCGGCGTCGAGGGACCGCCCCCGTCCCTGGCCCAGGCCATGATAGAACGCTTCCGGGTGGTTTGGACCTTCGACGACGGATGGTGGTCGACGACGGACGTGTGCAAGCGGTCGCCCCTGCAGTCTTACGTCCCGCCCTCCTCGTCCTCGCTGATTCCCGCTGTCGTGCGTCGTAGTCTTCGCGTGTCGGCGACGCTCTGCCGCGGCGAGGCCGCCCTGTCGCAGGTCGTCGGCTTCACCTCGAAAAGCCCTGACACGAAGTCACCGCGCTTCATCGCCTTCATCGGCGACATGACCAGCGCCCTGTTCCCTTCGGCTTCGGGTGCTCGCGAACGGCGCTAGACACCACCAGCGCGCCTATGTGACGCGCTTCACTTCGCGGCGACCGGCGGGCCACTACAACCGGGGCATGTCCGCCGCCCGAAGGAGAAGAAGATGAAATTCAAGCACGTCCTCGGAACCGCCTCGCTCGCCGCCGCCGCCTCCTGCGTCGCACTGGTCGCGCTGGCGATTACCGCCCCCGCCCAGGCCTACACGGTCAAGTCGGCCGAGATCATCGGCAGCTACACGCCGGAGGACGCGGGGCATGGCGCCAATCGCGGCCGCGACCTGCCGGCGATCATCCTCGGCAACCCCTTCCCCGTCCCGGCCGAGGTCACCGCCCAGGCCGTGTCGCAAGGCATGCGCAACGGCCGTTCCGGCCCCGGCATGACCGTGCAGACCGCGGCGGTGGCGCCGCAGCGCGTGATCTGGCAGCTCGACGGCGGCACGCGGACGGGCGCGCAGATCTGCGACCGCCGCGCCCCCCTGCCCGCCTACCCGGGCACGTCGAGCGTGCAGGTCGTCGCCACCTATTGCCGCGGCGACAGCGCGATGACCCAGGTGCACGGCTCGATCGACGGCATCGCCAACCCGCAGGACCCGGAGTTCGTGAACTTCATCCGCCAGATGACGGTCAACCTGTTCCCGCCCTTCAATCCCGACTTCCGCGGCGACAACAGGAACGGCCGGCGCTAAGCGCCAGCCGTCCTCGATTCAAGATCAGGCGCAGCACACCGGGATGGCGGGCTGCGCCTGGTCGGCGTACTCGTCGTTGCGGCGCCACCACGCGCCCTGCTCGTTGCGGCCCTTGGGCGCGCGGTCGAGCCACTGGTACATGCCCCAGACCGCGTCGACCCCGCGCGAATAGGCCGAGTAGCTGTGGTAGACTTGGCCGTCCTCGAGCACGAAGCTGCTGAGGCCCGGGCGGTCGCGGGTGAAGCTCGCCGGGTCGGTGCCGCAGCGCCGGGCGAAGTCGGCGACGATGGGATGCACGGGTGCCGCCGCGTCCATCGCGTGGCCCTGGCGCTGGAAGTTGTAGTCGATATCGCCCTGGCGCTGCTGCGCCTCGGTGAACGAGACGTTGAAGTCGTAGTTGAAGTCGGTGTCGAAGGCCGAGGCCCAGGGAAAGCTCCAGCCCATGCGCTTCTTGTAGGCCTGCAGCTTCGCGAGCGGCGCGCGGGACACGGCCCAGAACGCCACGTCGTGGTTCTCCAGGTGCACCGTCAGGCCGTTGAACCCGTCGGCGATCGCCGAGCAGGACGGGCAGCCGGCCTTGTAGTCCGGCCCGAACATGAAGTGATAGACGAGAAGCTGCGAGCGGCCGCGGAAGAGATCCGGCAGCGTCATCGCGCCGACGCCGGTGTCGAAGCGGTAGGTCTTGTCGACGCGCACCCAGGGCAATGCCTGGCGCCGCTGCGCCAGCGCGTCGCTCTGCCGCGTCAGCGCCTTCTCCGCCGCCAGCAGGTCGACCCGCTCCTTGAGCCATTCCGCGCGCGTCGCCGTTCGGTGGGTCGTCATAGTCGTCGCTCCTTGTCGGATGTTTGTCCTGCGCTAGATTGGCGCCCGCTCCCGCACCGGCGGGAGTGACAAACGTGGCGGGATTCCG
>JAEULC010000361.1 GCA_016792605.1 Rhodospirillales bacterium | reverse complement strand
TGCGGGCGGTGCTGCGTCCGCAGTGCGGCGGGATCGGCGGCCGCCCCTTGCCGCTGCCGCGGGAGAAATACGAGCAGTGGAAGGCGTTCGTGCTGGTCTTCGACCCGAAGGCGATGCTGGGGGCGAAGGCGTCGGGCGCGCCCGACGCGGTCGCTGCTGCGGGGGCGGGCGACCAACCCTGCTCCATTCCAGGGCCAGGGTTGGATTTCGGCCTGAGCGTCCTCGCGGCAAACCTGGGCTGCCGCCTGCTCTCCGGCCTCGGCGAGCAGGCCGCGCTGGCGCAGCAATACCAGACGGATCGGGCGAAGCGGGCCGATATTCTGCGTAACTGCCTCGAACGCTTCAAAGAGCAGCCGGAGGTCGCGGGCGAGTCCGACGGCCAGCTACGCCAGCGCTGCGCGGCGATCGGGCCGAGTTTCCCGCTGATGGTCTATCTCGGCGGATTTCCGACCGCGACGGAGCGGGCCCAGGCCGTCGATGCCTGCGTGGCGAACGAAGACGCCGCCGGCATGGCGGAGGATCGGCGCGCCATTGTCCGGGCGCGATGCGCCGACGACGTGTCCGCGCGGACTGCGGCGGCACGCGATCCCCAGCGCAACATGGTCGAAATCCGCTCGAACGCGCCGCCGCCGGCCGACCCTGCGGGTTCCACGGCGCGTCCGCGCGAGCCGCGGCGGCCAAAGCCCGCGCCCTAAGCCGCCGCCCTCTTGGCGCCCTTGAGCAGGCCCAGGATCTCCGCCGCCGCGGCCGGGATGTTCGTGCCGGGGCCGTAGATCGCGGCGACGCCGGCTTTCCGCAGCGGCTCGTAGTCCTGTTGCGGCACCACGCCGCCGACCACGACCAGCACCTCGCCGGCGCCCTCGGCCTTCAAGGCCTTGATGAGCTCGGGCACCAGCGTCTTGTGGCCCGCGGCCTGGGACGACACGCCGACGACATGGACGTCGTTCTCGATCGCTTGGCGCGCGGCCTCCTGCGGCGTCTGGAACAGCGGGCCGATATCGACGTCGAAGCCCAGGTCGGCGAAGGACGTGGCGATGATCTTGGCGCCGCGGTCGTGCCCGTCCTGGCCCAGCTTCACCACCAGCATGCGCGGGCGGCGGCCGTTGGCCTCGGCGAAGGCGCGGCATTCCGCCTGGATGCGCTCGAAGTCCTGGTCGCCGTCATAGGCCTGGGCGTAGACGCCGCTGATCGTCGCATTCGCCGCCTGGTGACGGCCGAAGACGCGCTCCAGCGCATCGCTGACCTCGCCGACGCTGGCGCGCGCGCGCATCGCTGCGACCGAGGCCTCGAGCAGGTTGCCGCCGCTCTTCGCCGCGACCTCCAGCGCATCAAGTGCAGCCTTGCACCTGGCCTCGTCGCGCGTCGCCTTGACCCGGGTGAGCCGCGCCACCTGCTGCTCGCGGACCCTGGCGTTGTCGATGTCCAGCGTCTCGACGCGCGTCTCCTCCTCGGGCTTGTACTTGTTGACGCCGACGATCACTTCCTCGCCGCGGTCGATGCGCGCCTGCTTGCGCGCGGCGGCTTCCTCGATGCGCAGTTTCGGCATGCCCGAGACCACCGCCTTGGTCATGCCGCCCATCGCCTCGACCTCCCGGATCAGCGCTATCGCGGCCCTGGCGACGGACTGCGTGAGGTGCTCGACATAGTAGGAGCCGGCGAGCGGGTCGACGACATGGGTGATGCCGGTCTCCTCCTGCAGGATGAGCTGGGTGTTGCGCGCGATGCGGGCCGAGAACGGCGTCGGCAGGGCGATTGCCTCGTCGAAGCTGTTGGTGTGCAGCGACTGCGTGCCGCCGAGCGCGCCCGCCATCGCCTCGATCGTGGTGCGCACGATGTTGTTGTACGGGTCCTGCTCCATCAGGCTGACGCCCGAGGTCTGGCAGTGCGTGCGCAAGGCAAGCGAGGCCGGGTTCTTCGGCTTGAACTGTTGCATGAGTTCCGCCCAGACCAGCCGCGCGGCCCGGAGCTTGGCGATCTCCATGAAGAAGTTCATGCCCAGGCAGAAGAAGAAGGACAGGCGCGGCGCGAAGGCGTCGACATCGAGCCCCTTCGACAGCGCGGCGCGCACGTAGTCGAGCCCGTCGGCGAGCGTGAAGGCGAGTTCCTGCACGCAGGTCGCCCCGGCCTCCTGCATGTGGTAGCCGGAGATCGAGATCGAGTTGAACTTCGGCATCCTCTTCGCCGTGTATTCGATGATGTCGGCGACGATGCGCATCGAGGGTTCGGGCGGGTAGATGTAGGTGTTCCGCACCATGAACTCTTTCAGGATGTCGTTCTGGATCGTGCCCGAGAGCTTCTCGGTCGGAACGCCCTGCTCCTCGCCGGCGACGATGAAGGAGGCGAGCACCGGCAGCACCGCGCCGTTCATGGTCATGGAGACAGACATTTTATCCAGAGGTATGCCGTCGAACAGGATCTTCATGTCCTCGACGCTGTCGATCGCGACGCCGGCCTTGCCCACGTCGCCGATCACGCGCGGATGGTCGCTGTCGTAGCCGCGATGGGTGGCGAGGTCGAAGGCGATCGACAGGCCCATCTGCCCGGCCGCCAGGTTCTTGCGGTAGAAGGCGTTCGATTCCTCCGCGGTCGAGAAGCCGGCGTATTGCCGGATCGTCCAGGGCCGGTTGGCGTACATCGTCGCGCGCGGCCCGCGCAGGTAGGGCGGGAAGCCGGGCAGGGTGCCGAGCGTCTCCAGCCCCTCCAGGTCGGCCGCGGTGTAGAGCGCCTTGACGTCGATCCCCTCGGGCGTCTTCCAGACCAGCGACGACAGCGGCTCCTGGCCAAGCTCCTTGGCCGCGAGTTTCTCCCAGTCCGCGAGGGTCTTCTTCGGAAAATCGGTCATGGCTCGCCGTCCTGTTTGCTGCGGCAGAGTGTAGCGGCGGCGCGGCGGAAGCGGAAAGCTTGTGTGCGCCGGGTCAATGTTATAACATACGTGACAACAGCGAGGTGCTCCATGACCGCCCTGAAGATCCGCAAGATAGGCAATTCCCTCGGCATCATTCTGCCGAAGGAGGTCATGGCGCGGCTGAACGTCGGCGAGGGCGATACGCTGACCGTCACCGAGACGGCCGAAGGGTTTCACCTGACGACGGTCGACGAGGTCTTCGAGGCGGGGCTGAAGGCCTATGAGCGCACGCGCAAGCGCTATCGCAACACGCTGCGCGAACTGGCCAAGTGAAGGAGCCGGTCTGGCTCCCGCGCAAGCTCGTTCTCGCCCTTCACGCGCTGGCCATCAAGGAATTCGGCGGCTCCTACGGCATCCGGGACGAGGGCCTGCTGGACTCGGCGCTCGCGCGCCCGCGGCATCGGATCGCCTATGGCGAGCCGACGCTCTTCGCGCTGGCGGCGGCCTACGCCTACGGGCTGTCGAAGAACCACGCCTTCGTCGACGGCAACAAGCGCGTCGCCTTCGCCGCGATCGACGTGTTCCTGCAGCTCAACGGCCATGAACTGTCGGCCAGCGACGTCGAGGCGACCGTGGTGATGCAGGATCTCGCCGCCGGCAGCCTGAGCGAGGACGAGTTGGCGCGCTGGATCGAGATCAACAGCGTGGCGCTGCGCGCGCCCTAGGCGGGGGAGGTCCGGCTTGTTCCTGGCCGAGATCTTCGCGATCGGGTCGGCCACCTGCATCGCGATGAGCGCGCTGCTGTTCGGCGAGCTCAAGGGCCGCGTCGGGCTGTTGCGCCTGGTGCAGTGGCAGATGTTCGCGGCCCTGGCCTTGACCGGCGCGGTGTCGGTCGCGACCGGCGGCTGGCGCATGGTCGAGCCGTGGCAGGCCTGGCTGCTCGCCGGTTCGAGCTTCTGCGCCGTCGTGCTCGGCAGCACCACCTATTTCGCGTCGATCTTCGCCGCCGGCCCGCGCAACACGGCGCTGCTGTTCTCGCTGACCGCGCCCTTCGCGCTGCTGCTCGGCTACCTGTTCCTCGGCGAGACGATCGGCGCGCGGCAGGCGGCGGGCATCGCGCTGGTACTTGTCGGCATCGTGCTGGCGATCGGCCTGCCGAAGGCCGAAGCGGCCCGGGCGACGGCGGAAAGAGGCGAGGTTCCGGCCGCCTGGTACCAGACCCTGCCCGCCGGAATCGCCTTCGGCACCTTCACCGCCTTCGCCCAGGCGGTGGGCAACCTGCTCGCGCGGCCCGCCATGGCGGCGGGCGTCGAGCCCTTCACCGCGATGGCGCTGCGCTCGGCCGTGGCCGCGCTGGTGTTCGTCGCGATCGCCGCTCTTGGTGCCGCGCTTCCGGTGAAGGCGCTGAAGCGCGCCGGCGCCTTCGCCTGGCGCGACCTCGGCATCGCCGTCCTGGCCTCCTTCATCGGCGCCGGGCTCGGCATGTCGCTGTTGATGGCGGCGCTGGCGCGCGGCCAGGTCGGCATCGTCTCGACGCTGGCCTCGATGACGCCAGTGATGATCCTGCCCCTGGTCTGGATCCGCACCGGCACGGCGCCGCCGGTCAGGGCCTGGGCCGGGGCGGCGCTGGCGGTCCTCGGCACGGGCGCGATCGGCCTCTAGGCGCGATCCCCGCGTCCCAGGTTGCACGCCGCGCACAGGCAGCGGAGATTCTCCGGCGTCGACCGCCCGCCCTGCGACCGCGGCAGGATGTGGTCGACCTGCAGCCGGCAGTCGGGATCGCGCGCGGGCGAGTTGCCGCAGGCCGTGCAGCGGAATCGGTCGCGCTGCAGCACGTGGAAGCGCAGCGACAGGGGCGTCGATGCGCCACTGTGGCGGCGGGGGGCGTGCGCCGCCGGCTCCGGCTTCACTGCGACGCGACCCGCCGGTCCGGTACCGCTGGAGGCGGCCCCGGTGAACGCCGCATAGGCATCGAGCGCCGTGCGCCACGACCCCGCGCGCTTGATGTAGGCGGCGCTGCCGACGGTCGACGGCGAGCGATTCATGTCGCTGATCACCGGCGCGCGGCCGTGATGGCGCCACACCCTGCCCAGATTGGCGAAGCACTCGTCGTCGCTGAAATGGTTCGACGAAGGCGGGCGCAGCCCGGCCGCCGCCAGCGCGCGGGCGAAGGACCCGAAGCGCCAGCGCAACGCGTGCATCGTCACACGCGCCGCGCGCGCCTGCGCGTCGGCCTCGATGTCGGCGGCGCGAAGCGTGTCGCGTCCCAGCCGAGCGGCGAGCGCGCGCAAGCCGTCGAGCAGTGCCGCCTCGCGCGCATCCCGCACCGGCGCGGAAACGGGCGCAAGCACGCCCGTCCGTGCGCCCGGAAGGGTGTCGGTCATGGTTCTGTCCGCAGTTGGGGAATTTAAATTATTCTAGCCGAAGAGGATCATCGTGTCAAGAACAAAATAGGAACTTAGCTCAGATGGCGCGGTTGCATTGAATCCAGCGCCGCCCCGGCGTATATATTTTCGCGTATATACGAAAAGGAGGCGGCCATGGCCGTCGCGCGCGTGTTCAAGTCGGGCAACAGCCAGGCGGTCCGGCTGCCCAAGGAGTTCCGCCTGGCGTCGAGCGAAGTCGAGATATTCCGCCGCGGCGAGGAGCTGGTGCTGCGCGAGAAGACGCGCTCGCTGGCGCGGGCCTTCGCGCTGATCGCCGACCTACCCGGGGATGTGCTGCCCGATCGCCGCGACGATCCGCCGCCGCAAAAGCGCCGGGGACTCTAGGCGGCCTGGACCGCTGGGGCTCGTCATGGCCGCGCGCTTCCTGCTCGACACGAACATCTGCATCCACATCCGTCAGCGCCGTCCGCCCTCGGTGCTCGAGCGCTTTGCACGGCTCGCGCCCGGCGCGGCGTGTCTTTCCGTCATCACCTATGGCGAGCTGCTCTATGGCGTCGCCAAGAGCCGCGAACGCGCGCGCGCTACCGGCCTGCTGCGGGAGCTTGTCGAGCTGCTGCCGGTGCTGCCGCTGCCTTCCGCCGCCGCCGAAACCTACGGCGCGATCCGCGCGGCGCTGGAAGCGAAGGGACAGAGCATCGGCGGCAACGACCTCTGGATCGCCGCCCACGCCCGCGCCGAGGGCCTGACGCTGGTCACCAACAACACGCGCGAGTTCGACCGCGTCGAGGGCCTGAAGGTCGAGAACTGGGTGTAGCCGTCAATTCGGGGAGATGCGCCATGGCCAGCGACGACGGCTGGGACAGGTCGGCGGCGGCGTGGATCGCGGAGCAGGGCGAACGCGGCGACTACGCCCGCGAATTCGTGCTCGATCCCGTGATGCTGGGCCGGATCGCGGGGCGCGGTTTCAGGGCGGCGCTCGACGTCGGCTGCGGCGAAGGCCGGTTCTGCCGCATCCTGCGCACGCACGGCGTTGCTTCGACCGGCATCGATCCCACGCAGGCGCTGCTCGACCGCGCCCGCCAGCTCGATCCGGCGGGCGACTATCGCTCCGGCGTCGCGGAAGCGATGCCCTTCGCGGACGCCGCCTTCGATCTCGTGGTCAGCTACCTCAGCTTCATCGACATTCCCGACATCGGCAGCGCGATCGCCGAGATGGCGCGCGTGCTGAAGCCGGGCGGCACGCTGCTGGTCGCCAACCTCACCAGCTTCAACACCGCCGGCATCGAACACGGCTGGATCAAGGACGCCGACGGCCGGCGCCTGCACTACGCGATCGACCACTATCTCGACGAACGCGCGCCCTGGGTCGCGTGGCGCGGCATCCGGCTGCGCAACTGGCACCGGCCGCTCTCGACCTACATGACCCTGCTCATCGACCAGGGCCTTGTCCTGCGCTTCTTCGCCGAGCCCGCGCCGGTGGGCGGCCCGCCGGAACGGATCGACCAGCACCGCCGCGCGCCCTACTTCATGGTGATGGAATGGCAGAAGCCGGCGGCGTGACCGGCAACGCCTAGTCCCGCCATTCGCCCGGCAGGTTGAACCGGCGATAGTCGGGCGGGTTCAGCGGCGTCGACTCGCGCGGATAGTCGCGCTGGTAGGAGCGCGGCGTTGTCGGCGCGGCCGGGTTCGGCACGGGCCGCGCGGTGTTCAGCGGCGCCGTGAGCGGAGGCGGTGAGGAGGACGAACCGCCCAGGGGCGAACCAAGCGACGCGCCGGGCTCGTAGCGGCCCGATGACGATGTGCCACGATTCGTCTGCGCGTCGGCGGTGCAGGCTACCGCTATGGCGATGGCCGCCGTGAGGGCAACGGCAGCGGCGACGGAATGATAGCGGCGATGCAGCGACATGATGCGCTCTCCGGACGTCGGTGCGACTGCCCCATGCTTTCGATATGGCGACTGGGCGCGTTGTCGCAAGGGCCGCTCCGATCCCAGCATGAAATCGTCATGGCCGGGCTTGACCCGGCCCTCCACGCCGATCTCTATGGCGGCCGCGTCGAAAGGCCATTCACCCCCCATTCAGCTACGCCCCGCTAGCGTCCATGCTGCACCCATGGCTGCGAGCCGCTAGCAGCCGGAACGCGATGGGGGAGGCGGCGTTATGACGCGGCTGTGACTGCACCCAGCGCCTGGGCCGATACGCGGAAAGGCGCTATTGCGCTGCGACAGAGACGATGACGGAAGAGAAGCAAGGAAGAACGCCCATGATGACCCGGATGCTCGGCAAGCGCGGCCTTCGCGCCCTCGTCGTGACCAACACGCTGGCTATCGTGCTGACCAGCCTGCCGCCCTCGTTCGTCGGCGGGGGCGCGTTCGCGCAGTCCTCGCCGTATCCCTCGCCCTACCAGCCGGCGCCGTACCAGACTGCGCCGATCCCCGGGCAACCCGCGCCGCAGGGCCAGCCGGGCGGGCCGGTCATCAACGCGGGCATGCCGGGCGACCTCGGGGGCTTCGACCAGCCCTGGCCGCGTCAGGTGCAGATGAACGGCCAGGCGCTGACCGTCTACCAGCCGCAGGTCGAGGCGTGGAACGGCAACGTGCTCGAGCTCAAGGCCGCGGTCGGGCTCAACGTCGACGCGCCGAACCAGGCCGACCAGCATTTCGGCCAGGTGTTCATCACCGCGCGCTCCGA
>JAEULC010000316.1 GCA_016792605.1 Rhodospirillales bacterium | reverse complement strand
TTGCGCGCGCGCAGGAACTCGGCGCGCACCACGCCGACCAGCGCCATCCAGCTGAACAGCAGCATCAGGCCGAGCAACCACCAGAAGTTCGGCCGCACGATCGAGGCGAGGATGATGAGCAAATACAGGGTCGGCAGGCCGGACCAGATCTCGATGAAGCGCTGGAACAGCAGGTCGGTCCAGCCGCCGAAATACCCCTGTACCGCGCCCGCCGAGACGCCGATGATCGAACTCAGCACGGTCAGGATCAGGCCGAACAGCACCGAGATGCGGAAGCCGTAGATCATGCGCGCCACCACGTCGCGCGCCTGGTCGTCCGTGCCCAGCCAGTTGCGCCAGGACGGCGGCGCGGGCGCGGGGCTGGGCAGGTCCTTGATGATGGTGCTGTAGCTGTAGGGGATGACCGGCCAGACGATCCAGCCTTTCTCCTCGATCAACTTGCGCACTTCGGGATCGCGATACTCGGCCTCGGTCTCGAAGATGCCGCCGAACGCGGTCTCGGGATAGGCCTTGAACACCGGCGTGTAGAAGCCGCCGTCGTAGCGCACCAGGATCGGCTTGTCGTTGGCGATGAACTCGGCGAACAGGCTGACGAAGAACAGCGCCAGGAAGATCCAGAACGACCAGAACCCGCGCCGGTTGGCGCGGAACTGGTGCAGCCGGCGCTGCGTCAGGGGCGTGAGCTTAACCAGCGCCACCGTCCTAGACCTCGCGCCGGGCAAAATCGATCCGCGGATCGATCAGCACGTACATCAGGTCGCTGATGAGCCCCATGACCAGGCCAAGCAGCGTGAAGAAGTAGAGCGTCGCGAACATGACGGGATAGTCGCGGTTGATCGCCGCCTCGAAGCCCAAGAGGCCGAGGCCGTCGAGCGAGAAGATGATCTCGATCAGCAGCGAGCCCGAGAACAGCACGCTGACGAAGGCCGCCGGAAAGCCCGCCACCACGATCAGCATCGCGTTGCGGAACACGTGGCCGTAGAGCACGCCGCGCTCGGCCAGGCCCTTGGCGCGGGCCGTCAGCACGTACTGCTTGTTGATTTCTTCCAGGAACGAGTTCTTGGTCAGCATCGTCAGCGTGGCGAATCCGCCCATCACCATCGCCACGATGGGCAGGGTGATGTGCCAGGCATAGTCGGCCCAGAACGACAGCGAGCCGAGCCGCGTCGACCAGGGCACCTGGCTCCACTGGTCCGACCACAGGCCGCGCAGGGGGAACCAGTCGAGATAGCGCCCGCCGGCGAAGACGACGATCAGCAGCACGGCGAACAGGAAGCTGGGAATGGCGTAGCCGACGATGATGGCTGCGCTGGTCGCGACGTCGAAGCGCGTGCCGTCGCGCGTCGCCTTGGCGATGCCGAGCGGGATCGACACCAGGTAGACCAGCAGCGTGGTCCACAGGCCCAGCGTGATCGATACCGGCATCTTCTCGAGGATCAGGTTGAACACGGTCTGGTCGCGGAAGTAGCTCGACCCGAAATCGAAGCGCAGGTAGTTGCCGATCATCAGGAAGAAGCGCTCGTGCATCGGCTTGTCGAAGCCGAACTGCTTCTCGATCTGCTTGATGAACTCGGGATCGAGGCCGCGGGCGCCGCGGTACTTGTCGCTGCTGCTGCCCTGCTGGGACTGGGACCGCTGGGCGGTGTCGCCCTGCTGCCCGGTCAGGCGTGCCGTGGCGTCGACGGCGCGGCCCTGGATCTGCGCGATCATCTGCTCGACCGGCCCGCCCGGCGCGGCCTGGATCACCACGAAGTTGATGACCATGATCCCGAACAGGGTCGGGACCATCAGGGCGAGGCGGCGGATGATATAGGCCAGCATGCGGCGAGAAAGGCCTCCCAAGGGCTTGGCCATCATAGGAAAGCCCCGGGGGCGCGCCCAGCGTGAATCTTGCCGTTTTGGCGCCGAGACTGGCCCCGTCACGCGGTTTTGCGCTATGGATGCGGCCGTTCAGCCCCCCGCCCTGGAGAATCCCGCCCGCATGTCCCGCCCCGTCCTCGTCCTGGCCTCCGCCTCGCCGCGCCGGCTGGAGCTGTTGCGCCAGGTCGGGATCGTGCCGGACCGGGTCGATGCGGCGGAAATCGACGAAAATCCCCGGCGCGGCGAGCTGCCGCCGGCGCTCGCCAAGCGCCTGGCCGCCGCCAAGGCGCGGGCGATCGCGGACCGCCACGCGGGCGCCTATGTGCTGGCCGCCGACACGGTGGTCGCCTGCGGCCGGCGCTCGCTGCCGAAGCCCGCCGACGCGGCCGAGGCCGACCGTTTCCTGATGCTATTGTCGGGGCGCAAGCACCGCGTGCTGGGCGGCGTGGCCCTGGTCGCCCCCGACGGACGCCTGGTGGAGCGCCTGGTGACGACCGCCGTGACCTTCAAGCGCCTCAGCGATGCGGAACGCGCAGGGTATGTCCGGAGCGGGGAATGGCGCGGCAAGGCCGGCGGCTATGCCATCCAGGGCCTAGGCGCGCTGTTCGTGCGCAGCCTGGCGGGCTCCTATTCCAACGTCGTTGGCCTGCCGCTGTTCGAGACGGCGCAGATGCTGCGCGGCACCGGCTATCCGATTCCGCTCGATACAGGAACAGCGCCATGAACCGGCCCGAGCGTCCCGCCGCCAAGCCGTCGCCCTGGGCGATCGACGAGATCCTGGTCGACAGCCTGCCCGACGAGACGCGCGTGGCGCTGTTGTCGCAGGCGCGGCTGGTCGAGCTGCGGCTGGTGCGCCCCGGCGACCACAGCCTGGTCGGCGCCATCTATCGCGGCCGGGTGACCGCCGTGCGGCGCGAGCAGTCCGCCGCCTTCGTCGACATCGGCCAGGCAAAGGCCGGGTTCTTGTCGCTGCGCCGCGCCGCCAAGCCGCCGGTCGAGGGCAGCGCGCTGGTGGTCCAGGTGACCAAGGACGCGGTGGACGAGAAGGGCCCCGGCCTGACCGACCGCCCGTCGATCGTTGGCCGCTACCTGACGCTGCGCGTCG
>JAEULC010000297.1 GCA_016792605.1 Rhodospirillales bacterium | reverse complement strand
TGGTGTAGAGGGGCGGTGTCCCATCCACGTCGTTGGTGGTGCTCTAGTCGGCACGACCGGACAGGCCGCCTGAAGATTACGCAGCAGATTCTCTGCCCGTCGCCAGTCGGGCGGCACGTCGATCGTGTCGAGTTCAACCTGTCCCGCCGCCCGCAAGCCGAACGTCGTAGGGGTGATCCCTACCCGACGGTCACTCGGTTGGACGGGGACTGGGAAGTCGACGCCTGGATCGCCGACGACGACGTGATAGCCACGTTCGGTCGTCAATGACGGCCGATCGCCAGCTTTGTGCGCCAGGCTGAGCGACCAAATGCCGGCGGAGATGACAGCGCGATCGCATTCGACTGCACCGCCTGCGATTAAAGCGCGCCGTAGGCGCGAGCCATGCAGGTCGAACCCCGTCGCCGATGCCTTGACGCGTCTTACTCCCAGAGACTCGGCGTATTTTGCCAGCGCCGCCACGTAGCGGCCGGGGTCGCGGCAGTGTCCGCCCGCCCGGACCAGCGCACCAAACCGATACCGATCGGCAAGCGCAGGCGAAACTAGGCGCAATGCATCGCCTTCGAGCTCTTCCCAGACCACGCCGTTGTCCTGGCGTAGGCGCCAGGCCAGTGCCTCGGCGTCGAAGTCGGCCTTTTGCGGGAAAGCGTAGAGCAAGCCGTTGCGACAGATCAGGTCCGGCACCCCTGCCGCCGAGGCGAGGGCGACGTGCAGATCAGGCGCGGAGGCAAGCAGGGGGCGAAGGGCTCGGGCGGTTGCTTCGACCCGCGCGACCGTGGCGCCGGAATGCAAGAAGCGGAGCAGCCATGGCATCAATCGCGGTAAAGCACTCCAGCGGATGGTCAACGGGCCTAGCGGGTCCGTCAGCATGCCCGGTACGCGTCGCCAAAGCCCTGGCATTGAGAGCGGTACGACCGAAGCCGGACTAAGCCATCCTGCATTGCCATAGCTCGCCGCGTGAGGGCCGCCTGGCTCTTGCGGATCGACCAGAGTGACGTCGTGGCCGTCGCGCCTCAATTCAATGGAGGTGCAGACGCCGACCACGCCAGCGCCGAGTACGGCAACGCGAAGCGGCATCGGTCAGGCGCGTACGGCAACGGGTTCGGACAGCAGGTCCTTGACGATATTCAGTACCAGCCGGACTTGATTGATGGTGGCGTTTTCCGTCCAGAAGCCGCAATGCGCCGTCAGGGTGACGTTGGGGGCCGACCGCAGTGGATGGTGCTCGGGTAGGGGCTCCGTCTCGAAGACGTCGAGGGCGGCATGGCCAATGGCGCCGCTTTGGAGCGACTGGATGAGCGCCACCTCGTCAACCAGAGCACCACGGGCCGTATTGACCAGGATTGCGCCAGGCTTCAGAGCCGCCAATCGTGTCTTGTTCATGAATTGACGGGTTTCCTCGTTCAGCGCCAGCTGAAGCGACACAATGTCGGATGAGGCTAGTAACTCGTCCAGCGATACCGATTTAATGCCGCGCTCGGAGACCGGTGTCCGATTCCAGACCACCACATCGAGCGCGACGCCGTCACAGATCCGCGCTACCTCGCGGCCAATGCCGCCATAGCCGATGATACCGATCCGCTTTCCTCGTAGCTCCATACCCTGAAGCTTCTTCCAGCCGTTCTGGCGCAGCACCTCGTGTTGCTGGGCGATCTGGCGCGCGGCGGCGAAGATCAATCCGACGGTCAGCTCCGCTACCGTCGTGTCGCCATAGTTCCGGATTGTGTGAACCTTGATGCCAAGACGGTCCGCGAGCTGCAGGTCGAGAATGCTGGCGGCGCCAGTACCGAAATACACGAAATGCTTTATGGTCCGGCACTGCTCCAGAATCTCGGATGGGAAGCGCGTGTGGTCGTCGATGCAGATGTCGTAGCCATGCAGCATTTTCGGAATTTCCGCCGGCTGGAAGGCCTCCGTGTTGACATCGACTGGCACCTTTAAGTGTCGCTGGGCGTCCTGCCACAACTTGTATTGCGCGACGCCACAATCGAGGAACTTCGCTCGCATGAATGTTGTCTCCTGAAACCTGCGGGCTTTACGAAGCGACGCGGACGCGCTGATCGCAGTTCGCCACGATATCGCGCAGGCGGGCTGCGGCCTCCTGGATGTCGGCGCGCGGCACATCGAGATGCGTGACGGCGCGGATCTGGGTCTCGTTCGGCCATGCGCCCATCCGCACGCCCGCAGCGCGCAGTAGCGTCACCAGCTGTGGGCCGGTAAAGCCAGTGTCCGCGACATCGAAGAAGACGATATTGGTTTCGACGCTCGCGGGATCGACACGGATGCCCGATATCCCGGCCAATAGTTCGGCCAGATGCCTGGCGTTGGCGTGATCTTCCGCCAAGCGGTCGACGTGATGATCGAGCGCAAACAAGCCGGCGCCGGCGACCACGCCTGCCTGCCGCATGGCACCGCCGAATACGTGCTTGTAGCGCCTCGCTTCCAGGATGAAGCCGGCATCGCCCGAAAGGAGCGCGCCGATCGGGCAGCCGAGTCCCTTGGTGAGGCAGAGGGTAATCGAGTCATAGAGCGCCGTGTGTGCCTTCGGTGCAAGACCCGAAGCCACGGCGGCGTTCAGCAGGCGCGATCCGTCCATGTGCGTTGCGAGGTTGTGCTTGCGCGCGGCCGCAGCCACATCCTGCAGTTGCTGCAGCGACCAAACCGCTCCGCCGCCACGATTTGTCGTCTGTTCGACGCATACCAGCCGGCTCCGCGGACAGTGCGGATCGTCGCGTTGAACGGCGCGTTCCACCTGCTCTCCGCTGAAGATGCCGCGCATGCCCGGCACGCCACGCAGCGATACGCCGGATAGAAATGCGGGGCCGCCCGCTTCAGAAGTCACGTAGTGCGATTCGGAGTCTAGGATTACATCGTCTCCCGGTCGCGTATGTACCTTGATGGCGATTTCGTTCGCCATTGTCGCGGAGGGAAGAAAAAGCGCAGCTTCCTTGCCGAGCAGGGCCGCCACACGTTCTTGCAGCGCATTGACCGTGGGGTCTTCCTGCTTTTGATCGTCGCCTACTTCGCAGGACATCATGAACTCAAGCATGCCGCGCGTTGGCTTCGTTGCCGTATCACTTCCCAGATCGATGAATTTGTTCATCGTGGTATGCCCTTCACGCCACGCGATGGGTAGATGGGGCTGCGGCCAGGCCGGCTTCCGCCAGCAACTGCCCATAGACCTTGCCGACCAACTCGACGCCGCGGGTGATCTTCTCAGGCGGGCTGTAGCTGTAGGCGAGGCGCAGAAAATTCGTCGGGGCCGCCTCGGCGAAGGAAAGCGTGCCAGAGAAAATGGCGACGCCGGCTTTTGCCGCCCGTTTGACGAGCTCGTCGGCATTCACGCCTTCCGGCAGCTCTACCCAGAGGAAGTACCCGCCATGCGGAACGCGGACCGTCGCCCCCGGTAGATGGCGATGTATCGCTTTCACCATCGCGTCGCGGTGACCGCGCAATACCTTAGAAAGGCTCGCGATGTGATGGTCGACTTTGCCGTTCTGAAACAACTGCGTGACAATACGCTGGAGAAGGGGGCAGGTGCCGTGGTCCGACTTATGCGCGGCCATTCGGCGCACGATTTCAGGCGAAGCGTTGACCCAGCCTATGCGTAGCCCGGGGGCGAGAATCTTGGAGACCGTGCCAAGGCCGATGACGCATCCGGTTGTATCAAACGATTTGATCGGCGGCACGGGTTCTCCCTCAAACCGGATGCGGCGATACGGATCGTCCTCGATGATGATGAAGCCGAACTGCTCCGCCAGCTCGACCAGGCGTTTGCGACGCTCAACCGAGGTGGTGATACCCGTTGGGTTGTGGAAGTCCGGCACGTCGAAGAGCATCTTCGGGATCGGGTCGCCGCTTGCCTTGCGAGCCGCCAGCTTTTGTTCCAGCTCTTCCGTGTCGATCCCCGATTCGTCTTGGGCGATGGACATGAATGTCGCCTCGGCCGCCTTAAGAATTGAGGCAGCAGTCAGGTATGTCGGTGCGGTGACGATGACAGCGTCGCCTTTTTCCAAGAATACGCGGCAGGCAAGATCGAGCCCGTGCTTCGCGCCGTTCACGACCAGAATGTTGTCGCGCGTCGCGGCGACGCCGTCCTGCTGCAGATAGCGGACAATTTCGTCGCGCAGATCATCAAGGCCATAGAGCGGGCCATACTGGAGTCCTTCGGCGCGATCCGTGGCTGCCGCTATCGCTTCGGCAACGATATCCGGAAGTTCGTCGGGAAACCCGTAGCCACCGCCCAGCTGGATAGCATTGCTCTTGACGGACCCAGGCATCGCCGACGCGACGGTGGTCATGGCCCGTTCGGCCCAGCGATAGGTGCGGGTGCTTTCAGTCATGGAGGGTCCTTTCCAAAGACTTGGTTCAGCCGAGCGTGAGCCCGCCGTCGACGTTCAGCATCGCGCCCGTGATCTGCCGGGCTTCGTCGGAGAGCAAGAATTCGATTGCCGCGGCAACTTCGCTGGTTTCATTGAGCCGGCCCGTAGGGGTACGCTGGGCAGCCTTTGCCCAGCCCTCGGGCGAGAGAGAGCCTGGCTTGCCGGCATCCTTGCGGGTAAAGCCTGGGATGACCGCGTTGACGGTCGTTCCCGAGGGGGCCAATTGCAGCGCGAAGCATTTGACCATTGCTTCCAGCGCAGCCTTTGCGACAGAGGAGGCGGGGGCGAACGTCGATGTCTCGATCTTGTGGGCGATGAAGGAGCTGATGGCCACGACGCGACCGGCCGGGGAATCGGCCAGCAATGGAATCGCGGCTGAAACGATTTCGAGTAGAGCGCCCGGCATCAAGGCGATGGCCCGGTCAAATTCGTCCTTGGTCAAGTCGCCAAGCTTTGCCTTGTGCACGTGGCCGGCAGCGTGGACAATCTGATCAAGCCTGCCGAAGTGCTGGTGCGCTGCCGCGACACTGGCAGCGCCGTGCCGCGCTTCCGCGAGGTTGCCCTGGCTTGTGGCGCAGGTTGCGCCCGACGCTTCGCAGGCCTGAAGTACTAGTTGTAGGCGGGCCGCGCTTTCCGGCGTGCTGCCACCACTGTGAAGAACCAAGCCCATACCCGGCCGCGCGACTCGGCGGGCGAGGGCGGCGCCAATTCCCGACGCTGCCCCGGTGATGAGGATGACGCGGTTCCAAGCCTGCATCACCGGCCCTTTTTTGGCTTCTTGGCTACCGGTCGCTTGGCCACGCGGCCCCTGGTTCGCTTCCCGGCCGAGGCCGGGCCATTCGCCATTATTTGACGTTGCCGCGGCATCGCCCTGGACCAGGACATTTCCTGTGCCATCGCGACCTCGGCAGCTAGCGCTGCATCGGCGGGGCCGGCTAGGTGAACGAGGCAGTCGCCGCGCGAGGCCAGCGATGCGCCGCGGGTGCAGACCACGGTTCCTTCGCAAGCGGCCTTGACAATCACCGGGTCGGACAACGGGCGGGACGGGTCGTGGATCAGTCCTACGACATCCTCGGCATCAACCTCATCGCCCAACAGCGCCGTCGGCTCGAAAAAGCCGTCATTCAGCGCGTAGATGAAATCCTTATCCTGCCGGGCAACGCGGACAACGGGTTGCGGGGCAGCCGCCACGCCACCCCTCACGACTCCAGCCCATTGCAGGACCCGCATGATGCCAGCGACGGTTGTGGCGATCGGCGCAGGGCCACCGATCTCCGTCGCAATTCGAATTGCCCCAGCGCGCTTGGCTGCGCCCGAGGAATTCCGCTCCTCGAAACTATGGAAGACCAGGATTGAGGGCGCGCCAAAAGCAAGCGCCGCTGCTAGGCGCTGCGCTCGCACATCCGGATCAGCGTTGTGGATCAGCGTAGCGCACGGAAGATACCGCAGCGAGGCACCGTCGCTGTGAAGGTCCAGCACAACGTCACTGACGGACATGAGGTGACGTTCGATATAGTCGGCGATGACATTCGTCGGCGTTCCGCTGACGTCGCCTGGGTAGGAGCGGTTGAGGTTTCGCCCATCGATCGGGGAGTTGCGCGTTCCCGCCTGCGCAGCAGGTTGGTTCGCCATTGGCAGGATGATAACCCGTCCATTCAGCGAGGCCGGATCGAGTTGCCGGGCGACGCAGGCGACCGCGATCTGGCTCTCGATTTCATCGCCGAACGAGCCAGCAATCAGAAGCACCGTCGGGCCCGCGCTACCGCCCACTACGGCAAGCGGCAATGGAATGAACCCGTAGGCGGACTTGTCCGACGCATAAGGAATTTTGGCGTAGCCCGAAAACCGCCCGGTTTGGGGGAGTCCGTCGGAGAGGCCAAAGAGGCAGTCAGTCGTGGTCATAGGAACGGTCAACTGTCGCAGTGAGCGGGACGTGCCCGACCGCACTAGTAGACTTGCGCACCGCGACGCATGGAACCCATCGGTTCGCCATTCTCGGCGGGCTTTTCGTCAAAACGCCGGAATATACCGACAATATGCCGAACAGCCGGGCCATCGCCCTTCTCACGCTACTCCCAATCGGCCAAACTGTATCCAGGTTGACGCCGTCATCGGCAGTTCGGTTGCGAGCGAGAACGTCATGACTAAGGCGAACGACGCGATTGATCGGAAGCTGCTATCGTTGTTGCAGGCCAATGCGCGTGAATCCACGACGACGCTAGCCCGCAAGCTAGGCATTGCCAGGACCACTGTGCAGGAGCGGATCGCTCGGCTGCAGCGTAATGGGACCATTAGCGGCTATTCGGTGGTGCTGCGGCGCGATCCCTACGACCAGTACGCAGAGGTCGTGGTGATGATCGGCGTCACCCATCGGCGCCAAAAACCCGTCGTTGAGCTGTTGCGGGAATTTCCGGAGATCAAGCTCTGCCAGACCGTTAATGGCGACCACGAGCTGTTATGCCGGATTAAAGTTGCACAGCTTGAGGATATTCATCCCGTCTTGGAGGCTCTGACCGAAATCCCAGGTGTCGAGCGGGTGAAGTCGATTATCGTTCTCTCGACGAACTTCGATCGTAGTCAGGTCGACACAGCTCCAGCGGCTGTACTCAGGGCAGTCGCCATGGATCAGGGCGAAGCGGGCTAGAGTCACTTTATGGCATTGTGCCGGGTTCTGCCGTCAATTCGACGGACTTGGCGAAACTCTCGGCACACAGGCTCTTGAGGCCGTCAGAGCGGTAGGATCATCCTGGCCCAGGGGTAAAGGGGAGATGATCCATGACCGTATGCAAGGATGAGACACTCCGCGCGTCGCGCCGCCGGGTCCTGACAACAGGCGCCGCAGCGCTTGCCGCGCCTTTCATTTTGATACCCGGGCGCGCTCGCGGCGCCGGCAAGGTCGTCGTCGTCAATTTCGGGGGCTCCATGGGGAGCGCGAAACAGCAGGCGATCTACACACCGTTCACTCGCGAGACCGGTATCGAGGTGGTCGTCGTTCCCGGCCCAGACTTGGCGAAAATCCGGGCGCAGGTTCAATCGCGTGACGTCGAATGGGACGTGGTCGATTTGCTCGATGCCTGGGTTCCTGCGGGCGCCCGGCTGGGCTTGCTGGAGCCGATTGACGAAAAGATCGTTGATCGCTCTGGCTGCATTCCGTTCGCGCGTCATGATTTTGCCGTTGGCGGCAGTATCTATGCTGGGGGCATCGCGTTCCCGACCGATAGGCTCGGCGGAAAGGTTGCGATGACCTGGCCGGATTTCTGGAACGTCGCTGGCATTCCGGGACGTCGTGGCTTGCGCAATCGCGTTACGGACACGCTCGAAATTGCCTTGATGGGCGACGGGGTCGCGCCGAAGGATGTGTATCCCTGTGACGTGGAGCGTGCGTTCAAGGCGCTCGATCGCATCAAACCCGCTGTCAGTCACTGGATTGCGCAAACGGCGCAGACGGTCTCGCTGATCCAGTCCAATGAAACCGACTTCACCTTCACCTATACGACCAGGGTGAAGGATATGCAGCGTGCCGGCGTCCCGATGGGCTACTCCTTCAAGCAGAATCTGCTCGGTGTTGGCTGGGCAGGCGTCCTCAAGGGCACACCGCGCAAGGAGGCCGCCATGCGCCTCTGCGCCTATATCGCGAAGAAGGACCGTCAGGTCGAGCTGGCGAATCTGTCGGTCGACGCGCCATGTTACGTGGATGCCCTGGCGAAGGTGGATCCTGAGGCGCGCAAATGGATGCCCGACGTCGGGGATCCGAACAATCTGTTCGTGAACGCTGAGTGGTGGGACACCCGGGTCGACGACCTCACGCGTCGCTTCAAGGAGTGGTTGTTGGCCTAGCCGAGGAGAGCCCTTCGAATCGCGTACGAGGACTCCCAGATGAAAATTCTGCGGTCCACTCAAGTGGTCTCACGTCGACGGCTGCTCGCGATGACGACGGGGGCGCTAGCTGCTCCCTTCGTCGTGGTGCCGGGCAGGGCACGAGGGGCTGGCCGTGTCGTCGTCGTCAATTTTGGCGGTGCCATTGGCGCCGCAAAACAGCAGATTATTTACACATCGTTCAGCCGGGACACCGGGATCGAGGTGATCGCGGTGCCGGGTCCTGACCTCGCGAAGATCAGGGCCCAGGTGCAATCGCGCGATGTGGAATGGGATGTCGTCGACCTCCTGGATTCCTGGGTACCTAGCGGCGCGAGGCTTGGCCTGCTCGAGCCGATCGACGAGAAGATCGTGGATCGCACGGGCTGCTACCCGGAAACCCGCCACGCATATGCCGTCGGCGGCACGATTTACGCAGGCGGAATCGCCTTCCCGACCGACCGCTTCGGGAGCAGAGTCCCTCAGAACTGGCAGGACTTCTGGGACGTCGGGCGAATCCCGGGGCGGCGCGGGTTGCGTAATCGGCCTAGCGACATTATCGAAATCGCCCTGATCGCCGACGGCGTTGCGCCGAAAGATGTCTATCCCTGCGATGTCGAACGCGCATTTAAGGCGCTTGACCGCATCAAGCCGGCAGTCAGCCACTGGATCGCGCAAACTGCACAGACCGTCTCACTGATACAATCCAACGAAACAGATTTCACCTTTACCTATACGACGCGCGTAACCGACATGCAGCGCGCCGGCGTCCCAATCGGATTTTCATTCCAGCAAAACATTCTTGGCGTCGGTTGGGCGGGCGTCGTCAAGGGGACGCCGCGCAAGGAGGCGGCGATGCGTCTTTGCGCCTACATCGCAAGGCCGGAGCTGCAGGTGGCTATGGCGAATCTGACGGGTAACGCCCCTTGCTACGCGCACGCGCTTTCCAAGGTTGAGCCGGAAGCCAGGAAGTGGATGCCGGAGGTGGGTGACGCCAACAATCTGTTCGTTGATCCCCAATGGTGGGATACTCGGGTCGAGGATTTGACCCGTCGCTTCAAAGAGTGGCTCCAGGTCTGAGATGGCACGCGCCGGTGGCCTCGAGCGTCAGCAGGCGTTGCGGATCGCTTTTTATGCTGTCCCTGCGGCAATCCTGATGCTCGCCGTCTTTGCTGTGCCGCTCGGTACGGTCGTAATCCAAAGCTTCACCTCGGAAGCCTCGCCCGGATTTACCCTCGCGTCCTACGCGAAGATCCTGTCGGCGACGCTCTTCGTTCGCGTAAGCTGGAAGACGCTTGAGATCACTTTGCTCGCCACGGCGTTTGCACTGCTGCTGGCGTATCCGCTTGCCTACTACATGGCCCAACAACCGCCGCGTCGCCGCGCCATGTTGATGATCCTGGTGCTGGTACCGTTCTGGACGAGCGTCCTAGTCAAGAGCTTCGCCTTCACCGTCATCCTCGGTCAGTCGGGTCTGGTGAACACAGCCATATCCTGGCTCGGCCTGCCGCCCGTTAAACTTCTCTTCAATCGAATCGGCGTCATCATCGGCATGAGTCATTTTCTCGTTCCGTTCATGGTGTTTCCCATTCTATCTAACCTGCTGAACCAGCCCCGCGACCTTGTCTCGGCAGCCTCGATCCTAGGCGCGGGAAAATGGCGGATATTTTGGCGTGTAACGCTGCCGCTGAGCATGCCCGGGGTGATGGCTGGTGTCTTGCTGGTGATGATCCTCTCCCTCGGCTTCTACGTCGTTCCGGCGCTGCTGGGGGGCAGGCAAGACATGATGCTGGCTAACCTCGTGGATTTTTACGCACGCGAGATCATTGATTGGCCGATGGCATCGGCGCTGTCGGTTATTCTCATGGGCACTGCGGCAATCGCAGCCATCATCCTCTCGCTCATCCCGGGCGGATCCGCCATCCTAGGCGGAGACGAGCGATGATGGTCGGCAGCGGCGGCGAACTACGGCTTGTCGGCATCGCCGCCTGGTCGATCCTTGCATTCCTGATCTTGCCAAGCCTGATCATTATCCCGATCGGGTTCGGCAACAGCAATGAGATCATCTTTCCGCCGAATAGGTTCGGGATCGAGTTGTTTGTTCGATTCTTCACCGAGCCCGGTTGGGTCAGTGCAACCCTCGTAAGCCTGCGCGTGGCTTGCGCGACGACCTTCCTGTCCGTCGTGGTGGGGGTCCCAGCGGCCTACGCACTTTCGCGTGGAAGGTTCCCCGGCAAGCGCCTGCTTGCGTTGTTTCTGCTCAGCCCGATCATGGTTCCCGGTGTGGTGGTCGCGGTTGCGCTCTACATCTATTTCGCGCGCATCGGTCTACGAGATGGTGACGTGCGCCTTGTTCTCGGCCACGTCGTCGCCACCCTACCGTTTGTCATTGTCACGGCGTCGGCCGGTCTGCGCCAAGTTGATCCAGCGCTGGAAACCGCCGCCACAATCATGGGCGCCAGTCGGTTTTATCTGTTTCGGCGTGTGACCCTGCCGCTCATTCGACCGTCGATCATTGCCGGCGCGCTTTTTGCCTTCCTTATCTCGTTCGACGAAGTCGTGATCTCCTGGTTCGTGGCGCGCGCCGACACGACGACATTGCCTGTCAAGATGTTCTCGTCGATCCAATGGGAGGTGTCCGCCGTCCTGGCCGCGATTTCAACGATGTTGACGGCCCTGTCGGCGCTCGTATGCCTCGCCGTGGCACGCTTGCAGGGCAAAGAGAGCGCGTGATGGTGAACCGGACAACCGCGGCGCCCATGGTGCACTTGGACAACGTCAGCAAGAACTACGGCGCCGTCCAGGCATTGCGCTCAACCCACTTGGAAGTTCGCCGCGGCGAATTCCTGACGCTGCTGGGTCCGAGTGGATCAGGTAAGACGACCCTGTTGAATATGATTGCTGGCATGACCGGCCCCAGCGACGGCCAAATCTGGATCGATGGCCGCGACGTGACGGAAGTCCCGCCGTCGAGGCGTGGCATTGGCATGGTTTTTCAGAACTACGCGCTGATGCCGCATATGACGATCTTCCAGAACATTGCGTTTCCTCTGGAAATTCGACGGATTCCTGCCGATGAGATACGGCAGCGCGTAATGAAGGTGCTTGAAATTGTGCGCCTTCCGAACGTTGCCGAACGCAAACCAAAGGAGTTATCCGGCGGCCAGCAACAGCGCGTCTCTTTGGCTCGCTGTATCGTATACAATCCCAGCCTCATCCTGATGGACGAGCCGCTGGGCGCGTTAGACAAGAATCTACGCGACCAAATGCAGCTCGAAATACGGCGGCTGCATTCCGAGCTTGGCATCACTATCGTCTACGTGACCCATGATCAGGAGGAAGCGCTCAACATGTCCGACCGGATCATGCTGATGAACGGCGGATCCGTCGAGCAACTGGATACGCCGCACGATCTATACTATGCGCCGCGCACAAGGTTTGCTGCCGAATTCATCGGAAGATCGTCGCTCATCCCTTCGGAGATGATTGGGGGCGGCCAGGCAAGGCTCAATGACGGATCGGTTGTCCGTGTGAATCGAGGCGCAAATGCCGGTAAGGGCCATTTAATGGTTCGGCCGGAAAGCATGCGCCTCGTGCAGGCTGGCAATGTCGACGCTGGCATGAATGCGTTGCAAGGTACGTTGCAGGGCACACTGGTTACTGGAGGGTCGATTACTCATTTTGTCGCCCATTCGAGCAATACAACTCTTATCGTGCAAGAGCTCGCCAATGAGCGCAGAACAGCCTTTACATCAGGCGAGCAGATATCGGTTACATGGCCTGTGGACGCTGGAATTTTTCTCGATCGATAACACATTCTGATTGTCTAGCGCGTTTGGCCTCCGACAGGTTCCACACGGCGGCGCGTGAGTCGCCCCTCGCGAGTCTTACGGTACAAATATCAGCGGGCAGTCCAAACGCACGGCAGCCAGGCACATCGAGAAGCAGTTGGCACTACAGGGGACGCAAGGTAACTAGTCGAAGGAGTCGGTAAAGGGCAGCTGTTGATCAATCTTGCGGTTGGGCCTGCAGCGGTACTGGAGGCGGTCACCTATCAGCGCGACGAACTATTTCACTTCGGCTTGATTGCTCTCACGAAGGTAGTTGGACGCGATCCTTGGCCGGCCTCGCTTAACTGCCGGGATTCCAGTGAGCGAGGTGCGCAGCACCTTCCAATTTATCGCGGTCGAGGTTTCTTGAATGTTTGCAATGAGGGCTAAGTCGCCCGAAATAGGGTATCCGGCTAAAGCAATACAGCGCTACTCGACGTATGGATTATTCCCAGGATCTTCAAGATCGAGAGTGATCCGGTTTAGATAGATTGTGTTTCGTGGTGGCCGCTGATCGTGTACCTCACGGCATCGCGGACACGCAATCCATCGACCATGGCTGCCTGAAGGCGGCTATTTGTTCGCTAGGACGCCAGTTAGGTATCCCACGCAGCAGCAAGGGGCTCTGGCTGCAGTTCCTTTGAAACGTATATACCGCTATCCGCAGGCTCACTGAGCGACTGCGCCAGCCACATCTGGAACCGCATCAGAGTCGCCCACGCGGCGTTGCGAGCGCTGTGCGGCGGCGGCCTGCGCGCGCTGGGCTTCCGCCGCTCGTGCCCGGGCAGCTTGCTCCTGCTGAGCGCGCTGTGCCTGCTGACGCGCCGCCTCCTGCTGACGCTGCTGGGCTTGGCGGGCTTGATCCTGTTGCGCGCGCTGCTGCTGGGCTCGTTGCTGGTCGGCCTGCTTCTGTTGTTGCTGTTGTCGCTGCTTGTCCGACGCGGCGGCGGCCTGTCGCAGCTGGGCCTGCCGGGCTTGGTCCTGCTGCGCGCGTTGCTGCTGGGCTTGACGCTGCTGGTCGGCCTGCTTTTGCTGTTGCAGCTGCTGCTGGCGCTGGCGTTCCTGGGCCGCCTGGGACCGCTGTTGTTCCGCTTGGCGCTGCTGGTTCAGGCGCGCCTGGTCCTGCTGCGGCATCGGTCGGACCTGCCGCTGCTGGTTCTGCTGGCGCTGCTTGTCCAGCGCCTCGGCCCGGCGCATGTCGGCGTCGAACTTGGCCTTGGCCTGGCGCTCGCGTTCCTGTTCCTGGCGCTTGAGCTCGGCCTGGCGGTCGAGCAGCTTCTGGCGCTGCACGCCCGGATCGTTGTTGTAGTTGCCCTGCGAATAGGGATTCTGGCCGCGGCGCTGGGCTTCCATGCGCCGCTTGGCGTCTTCCTCGTCGCGCTTCTGCTGCGCGGCCTGCCGGCGCTTCTGGTCCTCGTAGGCCTGGCGATTGCGCTCGGCCTGCTCGCGCTGGGCACGGTCCTGGGCCGCACGCCGGGCTGCGTCGTCGCCGGCGGCGATCGGTTCGGCCTGCTTGTTGATCTCGGCGGCCTGGGCAAGCTGAATGGGCGAGCCTGCGAAGGCGGGGAGCGGCGGCATCGCGATCACGACGGCCAGTCCCGCAATGCTGGAGTTCCTGAGCGAGTGGAAGAGTCTGAACATCGGCACACCCCCGTGGAGCATGGCGCTCCTGTCCCGCTATCCGGATCGGCGCATAGTACTTGAAGGCCGCCGCCGTTCAAGTGATGCTGGTCACAGGGAACGGGGGCGCCGCAGGCATTTCAGCGCCTCGGCGCCACGGGCCGACCCTATCAAATGGGAGGGGACATGCATCCTGCCTGGCTTCGCCTCGGCCTCCTGGCCCTCGCCGCTGGCAGCTTCACCACCCCGGCGCCCGCCCCGGCGCGGGCCCAGGGCACCGAGGCCGCGCCGGCCGTTCAGCAACCCGTGGCATCGCCAAATGACTCGATGGCGCAGCGGCTTATCCGTCAGCGCTACGAGCAGGAACAGGCTCGCCAGGCCGCCGAACAGCGCCGCGCCGCGCAGGAGCAGTCGGTGCGGACGGCGAACCAGGAGCAGCAGCGCCGCGACGCCGCGCTCAAGAATCGGGCGGGCGCCGAGACCGATGCCGTGCGCAATACCGCGCTGCAGAAGCAACGCGATGACCAGCGCGCGAAGACCGAGGCGCGCAACGCCCAGATCCGCCGGGATGCCGAGGCCAAGACCGCGGCCGACGCCGCCACGCGCCGCGACGGCCAAGGCAAGGCCCGCGCCGAGGCCGAGGCGCGCCAGGCCGAGCAGCGCAAGGCGCTCGCGCTCAAGAACAACAGCCCCGAATCCCAGGCCGATCGCCAGCGCCGCCAGGCCGAGGCGCAGAAGAGCCTCGACCAGCAACGCCTCGCCGCCTTGGATCGCCAGCGTCAGGAGGCCGAGACGAAGCGCCAGAAGGAGGCCGCCGAGGCCGAGCGCAAGCGCAAGCTGGACGAGCAGATGCGCGCGGTGCAGAACCAGACTTCGACGCAGCCCTCGGTCCGGAAGACGAATTAGGGACAGGACGATGCGCGAGGGCAGGATGGCACGCCAGGTCACGCAGTTTCTGATCGCCGCCGCCATGCTGGGCACCGCGTCCTCCACGCTCCGGGCCCAGGGCCTGGAGATGAAGAACAGTGGCGGCAACCCGGCCGCGTTCGAGGTGGAGTTGTCCCAGGTCGGAGGCAAGGGCCCCTCGCTGCAGAGCGTGGCGATCGGCACGCTGCGCTGCGACAAGCGCGACGCCATCGTCGGCGTGCAGATCAAGCAGGGCCCGGTACTCGACTACATTCGGCCGGTCTGCGCCGAGGTGACCTGCGACAAGGGCGCCTGCGGCTGGGTGGCGGACGACGCCTATGATGGCGACGAGTACGCCGGCAATCCGGATGGCGGCACGGCCGTGTTCATGGAATGCCCGCCGGGCCTGGTCGTCGCCGGGTTCGAAGGTGTGGCCGCGAACCGCAACGCCTTCGTCGGCGGCCTGCGCGTTGCCTGCGGCAAGGTTGCGTCGATGCAGAAGCGCAAGGATGGCCGCGCCGTCTTCGCGCTCGCCCCGGCCGCGCCGGTCTGGGCCGAGCGCATCGACGCCGCCGGCGATCCGGTCGAAGCCGAGCCCGATCCCAAGGCGGTGACCAGGGGCACGCAAGTAACCGAATACTGCAAGGGCTGGGCCGCCACGGGCCTGTCCGTCGCGGTGGCGCCGATGGTCAATGTCGGCGTCGACCAGAGCAAGCTGATGCAGTCCTTCAAGGACATGATCAACCCGAACAGCTACAGCCAGACGATGCCCTGGGACATGATGAAGGTCGACAAGGGCGCCAATGTCATCCAGGCCTTCTCGATGTTTTGCGCCAAGGGGCCCTGAGGAGTAGACGCCAGCGGAGTTTGGCGTTCAGCGGACGGAGCGGCAGTCATGTGCGGTTTTGTTTTTCGCGTACTTGCGTTCCTCGCCTTGTTCGCCGGGCAGATGCTCTTTCCGACGGCGAATATCGCCGCTGCGGAGAGCGCGACCAAGCGCGTGCTGGTCGCGGCCAGCAAGAACGACGAGGACAGGCTGCGGCGCGAGCAGGATCTGAAGCGCCAGGAACAACAAAAGCGGGAAGAAGCCGAGCGGCAGAAAAAGAAGGCCGCCGATGACAAGGCTGCCGCCGACGCGAAAGCGAAGGCCGCGGCCACCGCAAAGGCCAAGGCCGACGCCGATACCAAGGCAAGGGCCGATGCGAAAGCCAAAGCCGACGCGGACGCCAAAGCCAAGGCGGCACAACGGCCTGTTGTCGTCGTTCCGCGCGACAAGTATCCCGAAAGCGCAAAGCATATCGAGGACGCGCAGAAAGCCGGCAAGCCTGCTGTCGTGACGATCGACCGGCAAGGCGCGGCGCAGCGGCGGGCCGCGTCGATGCAGGGCCAGCCGCGGCAACCCGGCAAGGACCGCGACGAGTATCCGCCGGCCATGTTCAAGGAGGGCGGCAAGGGATCCAGCGTGCGGCCGGTCCCACCCTCCGACAATCGGGGCGCCGGAGCCTGTATTGGCGCCCAATGCCGCAAGTATCCCGACAACACCAAAGTTGAACTAAGGACACAGTAGCGAATGTCCTCCACGTCTGTTTCCAAGTTACTCGAAATCGGTGGGCCGGCCCTCTCCAAGGCCGCGCCGGCTTTTGTCGGTGCAAACGCGGTTGAGCGTGAGTTGGCGGGCTTGCTGGCGCAACGGAACGGATTTCTGGCGTTCGAGGCGGCGCTTCATATCTACCCCAGCGACCCGGCCAAGCCTCTATCGCTAGAGAACGTCAACAGTGCAGATGGCTGGCGCGGCGCCTATCCGGCGATTCCCGCGGACGTGCTTTTCTTCGGTCAGGATATCTTCGGCGGCCAGTTCGGCCTGCGAAGCGGCGCGGTATGGACGCTGGATCCCGAGACCGGCGATCTCACGCGGACCGCGGACACGCTCGAGGCGTTTGTCACGTTGCTGCTGCGCGACTATGACGTGATGGTCGGGCATTCGCTGGCGCATCAATGGCAGGCGACGCACGGCGCACTGAAGCACGATCAGCGCCTGGCGCCGAAAATCCCCTTCGTAATGGGCGGCGAGTTCACCGTCGACAACCTCTACGCCGCGGACCTGTTGCCCCTGATGCGCGCTCGCGCCGACATCGCGCGCCAGATTGCCGATTTGCCAGACGGCGCTCAGGTGGAACTGAAAATCGAGTAGCGCTGTGACGCGCGGGACAAGCTAGGGTTTCGTGGCTCCGGCCGGTGGCGCTGCCGGAGCCGGCGGCGTATCCGTTGGCTGCGGTCGGGTCTGAGGCGGCGAGTCGCTACCGCCCGGCGCCCGGGCCGGTCCGTCGGCCGGCGGCACGGTGCATTGCAGTTGCTTCTGCGCGATCTGCAGCGACAGGTCCGCGATCGCCTGGCGCAGCTTGGCCTCGGCGGCGCGGCCCTCGGCGAGCGGGTCGGAGACCACCGTCGGCACGCCGGCGGTCCAGACGATCGGCAGCGGGCCGCTCTGGATCGCCCAGGCGACGCCGCTGCCCACCGCCAGGCCGGCGAGCAGGAATAGGATCCAGAACAACCAGGCGGGCGCCGCCGCGTGGCGGGAAGCAGCGGAAGCCCGAGAGGCAGAAGCGGCCGCGGCTGCCTGGGCGGCGGCGGCATCGGCCTCGGCACGGGCGGCGCGCGTCCGGCCGGCGGGGCGGACGCCGTAGCGGGTCAGCGTGGTCGGCTCGGCGGCGCTGGCGGCGGTCGAGGCATAGCCCCAGGCGACGATGACTGGCTGCTCGCCGACCAGGAACACGCATTCCTCACCCGGGAAGCTCTGCGCCAGCTCGATGAGCTGGCCGAGCTGGCGCTGCTGCGGGTTCGGGGCGGCGATGTAGCCGGCGGCGAGCTTGCGGATATCGTCGGCCAGCATCGCGATCGCCTCGCGTGCCTTCTGCTGCGCCTCGGGCGCCGCTTCGGCCAGGCGCTGCGCCCTGCCGTCCGCGGTGGTGTACCAGGCGATCTGGTCGCGCGCCGGATCGGTAACGGGCTCGGCGAAGAGCAGGGCATGGCGCGGCGTCAGGCTGGCGGCGATCACCGCCACGACCTGCTGCTGGGCCTGGGCGACGGTCTGGCCCTGCGCCCCCAGGGGGCGCAGGCTCGCGCGCGGCGTATGGGCGATGAGGACCGGGCGCGCCATCGCCTCAGCCCAGCTTCGGCGCCTGGCAGCGCCCGTCGGACAGCGTCACCGGCACGTTGTTGGTCTTCAGGAACTGCACCAGGTCGGGCGCGGTCAGCGAGATGTTGCTCTGGCGGTGCGATTTCTCATCCAGCGCAATCAGCGTGTTGATGCCGACGACGCGGCCGCACAGGTCGAGCAGCGGCCCCCCGGAATTGCCGTGCGACAGGATCGCGGTATGGATGATCGCGCCGGCGCCCTGGGGCTGGGACTGGATCGTGCTGACGACCCCATTGCTGACCACGGCGTCCGGGACCGAGGTGAGGTCGCCCTTCATCAGCGCCTGGAAGTGCGCGTCGTGGTTGATGACGAAGCCGGGATAGCCGGCGGCCACGACCTGGTCGAGCCGATCGAGCGTCGCGGTGATGCGCAGCACCTTCACCTTCTCCAACGCTGCGCCATCGACCTTGAGCAGCGCATAGTCGCGCAGGAGCGCGGGGTCCTGCGGCGTCGAGGCGACGATCTCGGCCTGCACCACGCGGCCGAGCGCCTTGCTGATGATGTAGGCCTTGCCGTTCTTCGCGGTCTCGACGACGTGGCGGTTGGTGGCCACCATGCCGGGCGCGACGAAGAAGCCGGTGCCCTTGCTGTTCTCGGCGATCACCAGCACCGTCCCGGCATCGATCATGTCGATCAGCCGGTCGCCCTGCGCCAGATCGGGTTTTGCATCCGGGCCCTTGGGGCCGTCCTTGGGCGGCGCCTCGGTCTTCTTCGGCTCGCCGTCCACGGGGAAGACCGGACGCTGTTGCAGCCCGGCGCCGAGCGGGTTGTCGGCGGTGCAGACATTGCCGGCGAGCGCGCCGCGCAGGCGCTGGACCTGCTGCTCGAGGCCGCGATTGACCTCGACCTGGGCCGCGATCAGGGCGCGGAGTCGCTCGGGCGTGGCGACCTGGGCCGGCGGCAGCAGGAACCGCAGCAGCAGGCCGATGGCGACGCCCGCGACCAGGATCGCCACGGCGCAGCCAGCCCAGGCGGTCGGGCGCTGGTACCAGGGCAGCAGCGCGGGCGCGGGTGCCGCGAGGGGAGGCGGCGCGCTGGGCATGGCAGGGGCAGCGGGCGCGGGCGGTGGGCTGAGGTTGGGCGCGGGGTCGGGCGGCAGCACGGCGGCACCGGCGCGCCAGGGCGAGGGAAAGGCGGCGAAGCGGCCCAGCGTCGCCTGCCAGTGGCGGTCGATCTGGGCGGGATCGGCGGGGTCGACGCCCTGGGGCGCGAAGCCCCAGTTTGTCAGCACGGGGTCGCCGGCGACCATGCGGATGTCGTCGTCGCCCGGCACGACCAGCGCCGCGCGCAGCAGCGGCCCGTGGCGCGGATCGGCGATCAGCGGGGCGAGGCGACGCAGGGTCTGGCGGAGCTGGTCCTCGGCCTGGGTCTTGGTGGCGCCGGTCAGCGCCGACAGCGCGAGGCCTTCGCCGGGCTGCTCGCCGAACCAGGACACCCGGTCCACCGCCGCGCCCGGCCGGCCGGCGACGGCAGGCTCGGCGAAGAAGCCCGACGAGCCCGGGCCGAGCCGCGTTTCCAGCAAGTCGCGCAGCTCGGTCGCGGCGCGGACGACGGGCTGGCCGCCGACGTCGACGGGAACCAGCGTGGCGGTGTCGGTGGTGCGGATCAGCTGCGGAATGGCCATCGGGGCGCTCCCGTCCGTGTCGCGGTCATCAAAGTCATGGGGCGAAGCGCTTCATCACGCGCTGCGCGTCGGCATCGCCCGTGCCGGCCTGCTGCTCGACCCAGGCCTTGAGCCGTGCCAGGCCGCCCGCGGCGTCCGGATGCTGGGCACCGGCAGCCTGACGGTACCAGTCGAAGGCGGAGTCGGCACTTTTCTTCAGCGAGCCGGAGGGCGTCTGGTCGGCGGGGTCGAACAGGCGGGCCAGCTTCACGGCCGCCCCGGCATCGCCCTTCTGGGCGGCGGCGCGGTAGAGCAGGAAGGCGGCGTCGATGCCCGCGGGCGGGCGGGCCATGAGCTTGTCGGCGAAGGCGACGGCGGGCCCGGCGTCGATCCCGGCCTGCAGCTTGTCGCGCGCGAACTTCAGCGGCTCGGCGTCGGCCGGGATGTCGTCCGCGGCCAAGGGCGGCGGCGGCAGGCCGTCCGGCGGCTTCACGGTGTCCGGCGGTTTGGTTTCGTCCTTGGGCTTTGCGTCAGCCTCCTGCTTCGGCGGCCCGGGATCGGGCGCGGGCGGCTTGGGCCAGAAGAACCAGGCCCCGCCGCCGCCCAGCACCAGCAGCGCGACCACGGCCGCGACCAGCGCGCCGGTGTTGCCCTTCTTCTTGCCGCCGTCGTCGCCCTTGAGACCGCCCTGGATCGGCTCGGCCGCCGCCGCGCCGGCCTTGTCCTCGGCCGGCTGCGGCTGGGGCTCGGCTTTCGGCGCCTCGCCGCGTACCCGCGCCGCCGCCTCGCTTTCGCCGCGCACGGCGACGCCGCCGCGCTTGCCGCGGCCGAGGTCGAGCTGGGCGATGTTGCGCCAGGCAAGCCCGGTCTGCAGCGGCTGCTTCGGCGCGACGCCGTCGCCCATGACCAGCAGCAGGTAGTTGGCCGTGTCCATGTGGTTCACGACCTCGGGGCCGACGGTCAGCGCCACGCCGCCGGGCGCCGGCGCGCTCTCGGCGGCTTCGAGAAACAGCTCCGTCGCCTGCCAGCCATTGGGCCCGAGGATGGCGTCGCGTCCGGCCGAGCGCCGAAGCTGGAACGTCACGCCCGCGGACGGCACGCCGTCGCCGGTGAGCGTGATCACGGCCCAGCCCTTGCCCTTCGCCGGATGCTGCTTGACGATCGCTTCCACGGTCCCCGGTTCCCCTTCAAGCCGCCTTGCCGATCGTGCCGACGATCGAAGCCAGGGCGTCGTTCTGCGCCCGGTCGAATCCGCCGCCGCCCTCGACGTTCTCCTCCATCAGCGCCACGAAGGCCATCAGCCAGTCGATGTAGAAGTCGCGGTCGAAGGTCGCCTCGGCGGCGAGCGTCGGATAGGGCCCGTTCGGCGGCGGGCGCTTGAAGACGGTGCGCGAGCGCCCGCCCACGATCAGCATGCGCTTGTCCTCGGACACGCTGCGCGGATCGCGGCCGAGCCAGTCGATATAGGCGTTGAGGATGTTGGCCGCTGCAGCCGCCTGCTTCCAGATCAGCTGGGAGCGCTGCAACCCCTTGAACCGCGACGCGTCGCGCAGCGCGCGCGTCACCTGCTGGCGCAACCCCAGGCGCTGGTAGCCGGAGCGGATCTCGTGCACGACCTTGTCGAAATCCTCCGCCGGCATGTGGAAATAGCGGTGGAACGCCGTGGTCTCGGCGACCTCGGTCAGGCGCTGGAACCACAGCTTCTCGATCTCGACCGCGTAGCGCTCGGCCTCGTCCATCGGCCCGCCGGCGGGCTCGTCCCCGCCGCCCGGCTTGGGCGCGACCGGCGGCGGCGCGTCGCCGAACACCTCGGCGAAGATGTCGGCCTGGTCGACGCGGCTGTCGATGATCGCGGTGACCTGGCGCGGCGCCTCCGTGGCCTCGGCGTCGGCCGCGGCCGATTCCGCTGCGCCCAGTCGGTAATAGACGTCGTAGAGGTCGTGGTCGCTGATCTGGAAGATCTGCAGCAGGTCGCCGAAGCGCTGCGCCTGGGCGCAGAGCGAGATGCCGCGGCCGAGCTGGCGCGCCAGGGTGCGCTTCTTCTGCAGCTCTTCCTCGCGGTCGCCGGTCTGCAGGAACTGCTTCAGCTTGGTCTCGACCTTGGCGATCTCCTGGGCGAGCTGGGCCTTGAGCTGCTTGCGCTTGAGCTCGGGGTTGCAGATCGGGCGCAGTACCTCGGTCAGCCGGCCGATGCCGCCGTCGCGCGGCTTCATCACCGCGTCCCACGACGCCTCGGGGTCCTTGAAGTGGTGCTTGACCACCGCGTTGGTGATGAAGCCATCCTTGAACGCGGCGACCTTGTCGGCGAAGTCGGGGCGCACCCCGGTCTCGCGGTCGTTGGCGTCATAGTCGAGCAGGCCACGATTGAGGACGGTGGGGTTGCGGATCCAGAAGATGTTCGAGAAGGGACCGTTCTTGTCCCACTTGGTCGCCCACTCGCCGAACGGGTTAAGCATCGACGCCTCGAGCCGGTTGGCCCAGCGCGTGGTGAAGTCGCCCTTGTCGCCGCCCTTCTCGCCCAGCATCAGGTCGAACATCGTGAGGATGAAGAACAGCGACACCGGGCGGTCCGAGCGCTCCTCGGCGGTCTTGCCGTGGGTGTCGGCCAGCCATTCGTCGATCATGCCCGGCAGCTCGGGCACTTCCATGTTGCCGCCCTTGATGCAGAGCAGCATCGAGGTGAGCTCGCGCTCGGCGCAGTAGCGTTCGAACAGATAGGCGACCTTGCCGCGGATGAACGGCTCCTTGATCGCGTCGGGCTGCGCCAGGTGGCCGGCGGCGTTGGGAAACTTCTTGCGCGGGCGGGCGCCGGGAAAGTCGAGCAGGTCGGTATGGTCGAAGAAGTCGAAGGGCCGCTCGTCGACGACGATGATCAGCTCGGTGGTCAGCGCCGTGGTCTCGCTGCGCAGAAGCTGGGTCTTGCGCCCCTCGCGGGTGACGAGCGCCAGCCTGTCGCCCTGGTCGGAGCCCAGGCCGCCCAGCGTGGCGACGTCGATGATGCTCTTCTCGCGCGGCATCAGGGCGTCCAGGGTGGTGAAGGCCTCGGGCGCGAAGTCGAGCGCCTTGAGCGCCGTGTAGAGGCGCTTGAAGAGGCCCGTCAGCGAGTCAATGTCGCCCCAGATCGTGGCGTAGAGCTTGGCGCGATCGTCCAGGGTAAGGCCCGGCGCGATCGTCGCCGCGCGCGCCCAGAACACCGAGGCCAGCACCTTGACCCGCTGGTTGACGCGGAACTTGCGGAAATACTCCTCGAGGTCGCCGATGTTGTGCGGGCGCAGCTTGTCGACCGGCGCGGCCTGCGCCTTGGCCTGCAGCTCGTCCAGGCGCCTGGAAATCGCCGCCGGATCGGCGTCGGGCGTGTCCTTGTGGTCGAAATCCGAGTAATAGGTATTGCCGATGATCTTGACGATATCGGTCTCGGTCAGCAGGCGGAGCTGCACCGGATGGTCGGCCGGCAAGTTCGCCGGGCGGTCGATGGTGAAGCGCGTGACCAAGCCCGTCGCCTCCTTGTCGCCTACCGGGTTGATGTCGGCCAGGAAGTCGATCAGCTTGCCGGCGAAGTTGGCCATCAGCGGCTTGTCGCCGGCGCGCGCAAGCGACGAGATCAGGTAGGACTTGCCATTCTGGCTGGGCCCGAACACGCCGACGCACATCTTGCGCAGGGCGGCCGTCTCCAGGCGCTTGAACTGGTCGACCGAGCGGCGCAGCACCTTGATCGTCTCCGGCGCTTCGGCGCGCACGACATCCGGGTTCTTCTCGACCCAGGCGATGCCGTCCTCGGACGCGCGCGCCAGGTTGGCGCAGTGATCGGCAAGCTGTTTGTCCTCGGCGAACATGGTCCGCTCCCTACTCGATCGTGAACATGCCGGTATCGAGCCAGTAGCCGTCGTCGGATTTCAGCGTCTGCAGACGCATTTCGATCACCGACCGGGGAACCGGCGCGCCGGACTTGGATTCGATGGCGACGATCTCGAACTCGCCCTCGTCGCGCTGACGCTCGGCGTCGGGCTTTGGCGCGTCGTCGTCCTCTTCCTGGGCGTAGCGGTAGTTCAATTCGATCTTCAACGGCAGGTTCGGGCGCATCGCGTCGCGCGCCTCGCCGGAGCCGAAATCGAGTCGGTAGAACCGCGTCGCGATCCAGCGCTCGGCCTCGAGCTGGCGGAAGCCGATGGAGACGGGGCCGAGGAAGGCGATGGTCGCCTGGCGCTCCTGCTCCTCCTTGCTGACCACGTCGATCGGCGGGAACAGCACCTTGGGCGTCTTGATTTCGTTCTGCTGCTCCATGAGGCCGATGAAGCGCGCGGTCGAGCGCGGCCGGATCGACGCCGTGTCGATGAAGAAGCCCTCGATATGCCCTTCCGACAGGGCGCACAGGATCGCGCCGACGACGACGGTCGTCTTGGGGTCGCGGATGCAACCCGAGGGATCCTGGAACGGATACCAGCCGCCGACGCGGAACTGGTGCATCGCCCTGATGCGATCCGGCGGCACCGGCAGCTTCGACTGCACCGAGCCGTAGACCGCGGGCAGGCGCGACGGCCGCCCCGTCAGCAGCAGCAGGTCGCAATCGTAGAGGGAGACGATTTCGCAAAGCTGTCCCAGCATCTGGCCGATATCGCGGCGGATGATGTTGTCGACCGCCTCGGCCGTGGTGCGGATCTCGACCTCGAGCAGCTTGAAGTCGCGGCCGCCAGCCTCGCGCGCCGCGTTCTCGACGAACTCGATGACCTGGGCCGAGGGGGCGGCCGCGCCGGCCTCGGCGAAGATCTCGCTGAGCTTGCGCGCATAGATCGGGTTCTGCCGCCGGAGGTCGACCTCCTCGTAGAAATGCATCAGGTCGAGCGCGATCGGCACGGCGAACTGGCCGGCGAACTGGCGCCGCAGCGTGCGGTTGCGGCCGGGCTGGTTGATCCAGTCGGCGCCGAACAGCCGGGACAGCAGGGATTTGGGGTCGCCGACGCCGGCCTTCTTCAGCGCGTCGCGGATCGCCGGCAGCACCTGCAGCTCGATGAGCTGGACCAGGATGTCGTCGCCCGCCTTGTTGAAGCCCTCGCGGAAGTCCTGGTGCGGCTTGATCAGGATCGCCTCGTCGCCCTCGGCGCGGAACGTGTTCACGATCAGGTCGGTGGTGCCGCCGCCAACGTCGATGCTGGCAATGCGCAGGGACTCGCGCGCGTCGCCGTCGCGCTTGCGGCCATAGAGTTGGAACAGGCCGCGCACGTCACCCTGCATCTTGGTCGTCAGTTCGTTGTAGAGGAACACGAGCTGGGTGCAGGTCGCCTCATCCCATTCCACGCGCACGCGCGGACTGGCGCGGTAGTCCGCCGGCGGCCGGCCGACGCGGGTCGAGGCCTTGTCCTCGATATGGCCCTGCCAGCCCAGGACTTCCCAGGTGTGCCGCACGGCCCACTTCGCCCAGCGCCGCAGGATCTTCTGCTCGGCCAGCGGCATCGCCGGCGGCAGGGTCATGATCACCTGGCGCAGGCGGCGCGGAATGTCCGAGGGCTGGCGCTCGGCGCGCTGCGCCGGCGAGTTCATGTGCACCATCGCCTGGTAGATGATCTCGCTCAGCACGAACATCATCAGCGAGCTACGCGTATAGCGCGCCGATGTGGCGAGGATCGCGGGCTGGCGCATCAGCGCGCGGAACTTCCGCGCCTGCGGGTCCTTCAGCAGCGCCAGCGGCGTGCCGGCCTCGTTGAGCGTCATGACGAAGCGGCCGGCCAGCGCCGGCGGCTCGCGCTCGGTTCGGTCCGGCGACCAGCCGTTGAATCGCCACTGGTGCACCTGCGGCGCCTCGTCCCACAGGTAGCGCTTGGGACTGGACATGCCGGTCGAGCCCTCGGCGCCGAGCGCGTCGAAGGCGAGCCGCCCGGCCTCCGGCCCGACGCGCACGATGCTCGGCCAGACGAAGGCTTCGGGCCGGCCGCTCTGGCGCGAGCGCCAGGACTGGAAGTCGGCGCGGGCGAATTCGATGCGCGACTCGAACGGCTCCTGGTAGCGGAGTTCGGGCCTGGAAAGGTCGCGCAGCTCGAGCACGTAGCTGTCGCCGAGCCGGGTGCCGGTCTGTGGCCGCGACTCGATCATGATGCCGCAGGTCCGCGCATTGCCGAAATCGAGCACCAGGTCCACGTCGATCGGCGCGACGTTGGCGACCGGCACTAGGCGCAGGATCTTGAAGATGCTGGCGTCGGCCAGCGCCTGCAGCAGTGTCAGGTACATCGCCAGATGCTCGCAGAAGCGCTGCTCCTCGTCGCCGCCGGCGCCGCGGCGCCGGGCGCGGCGGTGGTCGTCGAGCAGGTCCTTCAACCACTTGTCGACCCAGGGCGCGTTCAGGAACCAGCCATTGTCGCGCTCCAGATGGGCGAAGCGGAACTGGTCGCCGCGCTCGACATTGTCGCGCCACAGCGCCGGGTAGGGCTCGCTGCCGTCGTGGTCCTCGATCGTCGTGTCGAAGGCGAGCACGACGCGATGCGTGAGGCCTTGATGCTCGGAACTGGGGGCGATGTAGACGCGCGCCCAGTCGGCGGGGCCGGGCGCGAAGCGGGGCGTGCCGTCGGGGCGCTGGCCGACCACCTGCAGGAACGGCACGGGCAGCCACCTGCCCTGGAAGATCTCGAACACGTTGCGGGCTGTGTAGGAGTAGTCGTAGGCGCCTTCCTCGCCCGACTGGCGGTCGAGGACCGTGCCGTCGGCGGTCTGCGCCATGACGTAGAGATCGTAGGGCTCGGTTTCGTCCTGGGCATCGCCCGCGTCCTTGCGCTGTTCGCGGAAGAACAGCGCCGTGCGCTTCAGCGCGTCCAGGTTGAGGCCGAAGTCCATGAATTGGACTAGGCCGCCCGGGATCAGGCTGACGACATCGCGGTATTCCGGCAATCTGGCCATGCAGGTGCGGGTCCTATCGGCGGGGGCGGGTGCGCTCGCCGCGGATCGGCGGCGGCGGGGGATCGTCCGAGGGCTGCGCGTCCGTGCGCGTACCGTCGTCCGGTGGCATGTCTTCGGGCGGCAGGTCGTCCATCGGTGGCGCGTCGCTGTCCATCGGCTGGTCGTCCGGCGGCAGGTTGCCGGAGTCGGAATCGCTTGGCGGAAGCCTGACGCTGTCTCCGCCCCCGCGCCGTACATTAGCGCGCCAGCGGTGGTTGTCCTTGGAGATTCCCTCGCAGCTTGCTTGGCCGTCGGCGCCGGCGTCGCACTGAACGCGGTTGCGGTTGTAGTTGGTGCCGTCCGGGCAGCGCAGGTCGTCCATGTCCTCAAGCTGCAGCTTGCCCTGGCCGTCGAAGCTCGCCCGCGCCGGCGCCACGCATTGGCGGCCATTCTGCTCGGTGATGATGGCCTCGCCCTCGCCGTCCTTGCCGAAGCAGTATTCGATGACCACCGGCTCCTTGGTCTTCAGGTTGAAGAGCCCGGTCACGTTGTTCCAGCAGCCCTCCATGAAGGACATGTCGCCGCGACGGCGCGCATCCTCGGGGATCTTGAGCTCCTCCGAGGGCTTTGGCCGCGGCGGCCGGTCGCGCTGGACGGGCGGTCGCGGCGGCGTCTGGTCACGTGGCTGCTCGGGCGGTCGGCGCGCCTCCTGGTCACGTTGGACCGGCGGCGGCTCCAGTCGCGCGCAGTCGCGCCGCTGGGCCGCGAACAGGGCGGCGAGCCTGGAGGCCTCGGTCCGCAGAAGCTGCTCGTCGCCCTGCAGGGCTAGGTACTGGGCCTCGAGCGCGTCGGTCGGCGAGGCGGCAGCGAGCACGTCGATGCGCGGGAACAGCCACAGCGCCAGGACCAGCGCGATGGCGACGCCGACGGCGAAGGGCAGCAGCCAGTACTGATATCGCGGCCGCGCCAACGTCAAAAGCGATCCCCCATCCCCCGTCGCGCCATAGCCCACGCAAATCTACCCAACTTTGTCGTTAAGAGACAATCGCAAGCGCAGGGACAGGCATCCCGTTTCATGGGCGCAGCCGGCTGGGGCCGGGCGTCTGGGGAGATTCGCCGCCCGCGGGCCGCGAATCCTTGCGCTGAAGCCCGACCGTGTAGGCATCGCGAGACCCCCGGTTCACACCGGTGCACTGGGCGATGTTATTTTCGCCGGGCGAACAAGTAACGGTGGTCTGGGTGTAGCGGCGGCCGTCGCCACAGACGGCCATCTCCGTTTCCTCCACGGTGAGGCTGCCCTGGTCGTCGAAGTGCGCCCGCATCGGCCCCACGCATTGCGTATTCGGTTCGGTGCGGATCGACCGACCGAAGCCATTCTCGTCAAAGCAGTATTCGGCGACGATCGGTGCGCCGGTGCGCTGGTTGACCAGCGTGGTGATGCTGGCCCAGCAGCCCGCCAGGAAGGACATGTCGCCAGATCGCTTGGCCTCCTCGGGGATGCGCAGGCTTTCGTCCGGCTTCGCCTCCACCGGCGGCTTGGGCGCCGGTTCCGGGGCGGGGCAGGCGCGGCGCTCGGCCGCGATCCGTGCCGCGAGCTGCGCGAATTCGGCCCGTAGCAGCGCCTCGTCGCCCCGCAACACGAGATACTCGCGTTCCAGCCCGTCGGCCGGGCCGCGTTTGGCCAGGACATCGGCACGCGGATGCAGGCACAGGGCCAGCATCAACGCCGCGGCGACGCCAGTCGCAAATGGGAGGAGCCAGCGCTGATAGGCCGGCAGCGAAACGGCCATCGTGCTCGGCGTGCGCGCCATCGTGACGATGTTTCCCCCTGCGGCGCGTTTCCCGCGCTGGGGCGCATGATATAGTCCGGCCACGCAAATGCCAGCAGGGGCGGGGGTAAGGCGCGCATGAAGGTCTCGTCGAAGCGGCGGCTGATCGCCGCGCTGATGCTGGTCGGCGCCCTCGGAATCCCCGCCGGGCCCTCCTTTGCCCAGGATCGCAAGCCTTTGCTGTTGGACGGCAAGAAAACGCTCTACCAGCGCGTCCTGACCCGGCCCGGGACCAAGGTGCTGAAGGACGCCCAGCCCGACGCCGCGGTGGCGAAGGACGACACCACCCCGTTCACCGTCTTCTACGTGTACGGCCGCAAGCGGGCGCAGAACACCGCCATGATCGAGGTGGGCGCCTCGGTCGAATCCGGCCCCACGGGCTGGATCGATGCCAAGCAGGCGATCGAATGGAAACAGGCCCTGACCGTAGCCTTCACCAATCCGGCCGACCGCAAGCGCGTGCTGCTGCTGCGCGACCGGCCGCCCTTGATGGAACTGATCGAGGCGCCGGATCCGGCGCAGAAATACGGCGCGCTCTACGAAGCGATCATTTCCGGCAAGCCGCCGGCGAACTCGCCCGTCCTGTCGATCGAGCCGCCGGAGCATGTCGACATCCAGCAGCAGTTCTACCTGCTGCCGATCCTGGAGCACCAGCAGGCGCTTACCAAGAAGGGCCAGCCGGCCACGGCGCTGAAGATCGCCTCGGTGTCGCTGAACGATCCGCCACCGCCCGCCGCCGACCAGGCGAAGCCGCAGGACATGCTGGTCGGATTCAAGACCGGCATCGTGTTCGTGGTCGATACGACGATCACGATGGGCCCCTATATCGACCGGATGCGCGACGTCATCGCGCGGGTCTACAAGCGGGTCGAGGCCGAGAAGCTGGAGGGCGACGTCAGCTTCGGCCTCGTCGCCTATCGCAGCAGCACAAAGTCCGTGCCGGATCTTGAATATACGACGCGAACCTTCGCCTCGCTGAAGGACGGCGTCAAAGGCCAGAAATTCCTGGACCTCACCGCGCAGGTCGTGCCGGCGAAAGTATCCTCAGGTCCGCAGCTTCCCGAGGACGCCTATGCCGGCGTGATGTCGGCGCTCACCGAGATGGACTGGGACCAGTATGCCGCGAAGATCGTGGTGCTGATCTCCGATGCCAGCGCGCTCGAAGGCAATCATCCGCTGGCGAGCAGCGGCATGTTCACCTCCGAGGTTCGCGAGTTCGCACAGGCCGCTGGAATTGCGCTCTTCGCCGTGCATCTGAAGACCCGCGAAGGCGCCCGCGACCACGCCGCCGCGGCGACCCAGTACGAGATGCTGACGCGCTTCCAGGGCAAGGACAGCCTGTACATCCCGGTCGAGGCCGGTTCGGTCGACCGCTTCGGCGAGACGATCGAGCGCTTGGCGACGTCCTTGACGCAGCAGGTAAAGACGGTTCGCCAGGCCTTGTCCGAGCCGGCCAAAAAGCCGCCCACGCCCGAGCCGCTGAAGGAGTCCGACGCGTCCGGCATCGACCGCAAGGCGGCGCTGGTGGGCAACGCCATGCAGCTCGCCTATCTGGGCAAGCGCAAGGGGACGCAGGCGCCGCCGGTGTTCGAGGCCTGGGTCAGCGACCGCGACTTCGACCGGCCGACGCTGGCGACGCTGGACGTGCGCCTTTTGATGTCGCGCGACCAGATCAGCGACCTGCAGCAGGTGCTGAAGACGATCATCAAGGCGGGCGAAGCGGCCCAGATATCGCCGGAAGGCTTCTTTACCGACCTGCAGAGCGCCGCCGCCGCCATGGCGCGGGCGCCGCGCGGTGTCGCCGGCGTGACCAAGAGCGCGGGCGGGGCCAAGAACCTGGCGGAGACCGGGCTGATCGGCGAATACCTGGACGGGCTGCCATATAAAAGCGACGTGCTGAACATCAGCCAGGATCTCTGGCAGTCCTGGAGCATCGGTGAGCAGCAGGCCTTCATCGACCGCCTGAAGTCGAAGATCCGCTTCTACGAGGAACTGCACAACAACACCGATAGCTGGGTCGCGCTTGACGGCGGCTCGCTGGGCGGCGAGTCGGTTTATCCCGTGCCGCTGGACGCCCTCCCATAAGGGAGCGGCAGGTGCCGGGTCCCCCCGTCTATCATCTGGAAGGTGTCCGCAAGGACTGGACGGCGTCGGGGTCGCGCTTCGCTCTCGAGATTCCGCGGCTGGTGATCGCGCGCGGCGAGAAGATCGCCCTGGTCGGGGAAAGCGGCAGTGGAAAGAGCACGCTCCTGGACCTGCTGGCGCTTGTCCTGCGGCCGAGCGCGGCAGTGCGGTTCGACTTCGCGCCGACCGATGGAGAAGCCGTGCCCGCGGCGGAGACCTGGTCCGCCGGCAAGACGGATGCGTTGGGGCAGCTTCGTGCGCGCCATATCGGCTATGTGCTGCAGACCGGCGGCCTGCTGCCCTATCTGAGCGTGCGCGACAACATCGCCTTGTCGCGGCGCGTGCTGGGCCTTGGCGACGATGGCACGGTGGCGACGCTGGCCGAGCGCCTGGGCCTGACGCGGCATTTGGCGAAGCGGCCGGCGGCCCTGTCGGTCGGCGAACGCCAGCGCGTCGCCATCGCCCGGGCCTTGGCGCACCGGCCGACCATCGCCGTCGCCGACGAGCCGACGGCCTCGGTCGATCCGATGAATGCAGCGCGCATTCTCGACCTGTTCCTGGAAACGGTGGAGCAGTTCGGCGCCACCGCGATCCTGGCGACGCATGACGCGTCGGTCGTCGATCGGCTCAAGTTGCGGCGCCTGGAGCACCGGCTGGAGCCGATCGAGGGTGGTGTGCGCTCGTCGTTTTGGGGCTAGGCTGGGTCCATGGTGTTCGGCCTCGCGCTCCGGGACTTCCTGCATGAATGGCGCCTGTCGCTGTGCCTGGTCCTGGCCCTGTCGGCCATCCTGGCGCCGATGCTGGTGCTGTTCGGGTTGAAGCACGGCGTGGTGACGACGATGCGCGAGCGCCTGATCGAGGATCCGGCCAACCGCCAGATCCTGCCGGTGGCGAGCGGGCGCTTCGATCCGGCCTGGTTCCGCCAGATGGCCGCGCGGCCGGAGGTGGGCTTCGTGCTGCCGCAGACCCGGGCCATCGCCGCATCGATGTTCCTGCGCAATACGGCCGAGTCGGGCCGGCCGCTGGTGACCGTCGAACTGGTGCCGAGCGCGCCCGGCGACCCGCTGTTGGCCGCGCAGCCCGCGCCCACAGGCACCGGCCAGATCGTCCTGTCGCGGTCCGCCGCGGAAAAACTTGGCATTGCACCCGGCGCAACCCTGGAAGGCAGCCTGACCCGCGTGGTGCGCGGCCAGTCGGAGCGCGCGACGCAGCCCCTGACGGTGGCGGGCGTGCTGCCGCTCGCGAGCTTCGACCGCGACGCGGCCTTCGTGTCGCTGGAGCTTCTCGTCGCTGCCGAGGACTATCGCGACGGCCGCGCGGTCGAGGCGCTGGGCTGGGCGGGCAGCGCGCCGCTGAGCGCCGATCGCGCCTTCGCCGGGTTCCGGCTCTACGCGCGATCGATCGACGACGTGTCCGGATTGCGCGACCGGATGCAGGGCCAGGGCGTCGAGGTGCGCACCCGGGCGGCGGAAATCGAGACGGTGCGGGCGCTCGATCGCAACCTCACGGCGGTGTTCTGGATCGTCGCCGCGATCGGCGTCGGCGGCTACGCCCTGTCGCTGGCCTCGAGCCTGTGGGGCAATGTCGACCGCAAGCGGCGCGAGATCGCGGTGTTGCGGCTGGTCGGCTTCGACACGCCGCGCTGCATGCTGTTCCCGGCCTGTCAGGCCGCGATGGTAGCCCTGGTCGGCAGCGCGCTGGCGACAGCGGCATATCTGGCGGTGGCGGCCAGCGTGAACCGGTTCTTCACCACCAGCTTGGCCGAGGGCGAGCGGATCTGCCAGCTCGCGCCGCAGCATCTCGTCTATGCGGCCGGCGCGACGCTGGTGCTTGCGGTCGTCGCCTCCGGCGTCGGCGGCCTGCACGCGGCGCGCATTCAGCCCTCCGAGGCGTTGCGCGATGTCTAGGACGGTCGCCGCCGCCGCGCTGCTCGCGCTGTTGGCCGGAACGGTCGCCCAGGCGCAGACGGCGGACCGCTTCAATCCGGTGCCGGACGCGGACGACGTCGTGTTCCCGATGCCCTGCGCCGCGCGCATGGTGTTCCGCAAGATCGTCGTTCCGGTGAAGAGCGGCGAGGCGACCAACTGGATGGCGGACGCGCCGGTAACGCTCGGCGACGATCGCGACCCGGGCACACGCTATGCCGAGGCGCCGCGCGACATCCCGCTGGTCGGCGGCTTCCGCGAGGCCGACCCGGCGAAGCAGGCCGCGTCGTTCTATCTCCTCGCCAAGTACGAGTTCACGCAGGGCCAACGCGCCGCCCTGGAGACGCTGACCGCGCCACCGAAAGACTGCGCGGCGCCCGCCGGCGACCGCGAGATCCCGGCGGTGGGCCTGAGCTGGTTCGACGCGGTCTCGTTCGGCGAGCGTTACTCGCAGTGGCTCTACGCCGAGGCCGACACGAAGCTCGACAAGGCAGGCGAGACCTACCGCCTGGTGACGCTGAACGGCTTCTTCCGCCTGCCGACCGAGGTCGAGTGGGAATACGCGGCGCGCGGCGGCGCGGCGGCGGGCAAGAACTACGGAAACCCGACCTTCGTCGAGCCCGGCCAGCCGCTGGAAGAGTCCGTCTGGTTCGCCGGCGCGAAATCCGCCAATGGCAAGCTTTGGCCGATCGGGCTCAAGAAGCCGAACCCGCTGCTGCTGCACGACATCATCGGCAATGCAGCGGAGATCGTGCTTGATTCCTACCGCATGACCAAGGCCGGACGCATGCACGGCCAAGCCGGCGGCTTCGTGGTCAAGGGCGGCTCCTATCTCATCGGCGAGACGGTGATCGGCGCGGCCTGGCGGCGCGAATACCCGCCGATGGACCTGGCGCGCAAGGGTCCGAGCCGCGTGGAGACCAACGGGTTCCGCCTGGCCTTCGCGCCGACGGTCGAGACCAAGGCCGAACCGCAGCGCATCGCCAAGATCCGCGAGGAGTACGAGGCGCTGTCGCGGCTCGACACTGGCGGGCAGGGCGCGGGTGCGCCGACGCCCGGCGCGGACCCCATCCAGCAGCTCGAGGCGCTGGCGCGCGGCAATCTCGACGCGGCGACGCAGCAGCGGCTGAACGAGCTGGCGCGGTCGCTGTCGAACAACACGGCGGTGCGCAATGAGCAGCGCGACCGCGCCGCCAACGCCTTGATCCGCATCGGCGCGCTCTATGGCCGCGACGTCGACCGCGACCGGATCGAGATTCGCACCTACGGCAAGCTGCTGGTCGACCAGGCCAAGATCCGCGCTCCGGCCAAGGACATCGCCGAGACCAAGCAGGCGATCAACGACTGGAGCCGGCGCCAGGACGAGGATTTCGCCACCTATCGCGCCTTCGTGAAGCAGGCGGCGGAGGACTATGCGCCGGAGACGCTGCGCGGCCAGCTCGACCTGTTGAAGCTGCAGACCGACGATCCGGCGGTGAAGCGCGTCGAGCGCTTCGTCGGCGTGTTCGTGCAGCACATCGAGGCTCATCGCCGCACGCAGGGGCGCATCGACCCCGAGCAGTGGAAGCAGGAGCTGAGCTCGCAATGAGGCGCGGCGCCTATCTCGTTGCCATCGGTCTTGCGACGGCCGCCGCCGGCCCGGCCTGGGGGCAGGCGGGCTGCGACAAGGTCGACCCGGCCGAGGCCGCGTTCTGGGACTCGATCAAGAACAGCCGCGCGCCCGAGGACCACAAGGCCTATCTCGATACCTTCCCGAACGGGTGCTACGCCGCGCTCGCCCGCGTGCGCGTCAATGCCGCGCCGACGACGACTGCGCCCACCCCCCTCCCGACCGCAACGCCGCCTGCTCCCAAGCCGCCGCCGTCCGCTCTCGACATAGAGCCGCTCGACCGCGACTCTTTTGTTACCGGCGCCGCGAATGTGCGTGCCGCCCCTTCCACGGAGGCGGAGAAGGTCGAGACGCTCGCGGCGGGGTCTGGCATTGCCGTGACCGGCCGGGTGCGGGGCACGGACTGGTACCGGGTCGCCCGCGACGGGCGCGACATCGGCTTCGTCTTCGGCCCGCTGCTCGCCGAGTTCGGGGCGGTTGTGCGTGCTCCCCCGTCGCAGCAGGCGCTCGCCACGCCTGGTCAGCCGGGACTGGCAGCCGAGGCGCTGCGCAAATGCCCGGCCGCGGGCAGCGCCCAGCCGCTCTATTCACAGTACGACCAGGCCAGCCAGGCGTTCGCGCAGCAGTTCGGCCCGGCCCTGTCGGCGATGATGCAGGCGTTCCAGGGCCAGGCCTCGGGCTTCCTGCGCCAGTTCAACGCCTATGGCTTCAATGCCGAGGCCTTCCTGCAGCAGGCGCTCGGCAGCCTGCAGCGGGACGTGCAGGCGATGCAGCGCAACGCGACCCTGCGCCAGCAGATCGAGCAGCAGGAACGCCGCGACCTGGAGGCGCTGCAGGCCTGCGCACGATCGCGGGCGATCTCGCGCCAGGAGGCGCTGGCCGTGGTGCAGGAACGCGAAGCGAAGCTGGCCGAGCACCAGCGCGCCGAGGCACAGTCGCGCCAGCTCGTGCAGCAGCGCCGGCAGGACTACGAGCGCACGGTGGCGCAGCAAAGCGGCGGTTCCACGCAGCAGCAGCAGGCTCAGGTCGCGCAAGCGAAAGCGCAGTACGACCAGCAGGCGACCGTCACCAGCCAGGCGAATGACGCAGCGCTCCTTAAGCAGCGAGCGCAACTTGAGCGCAGCAAGGCTCTGCTTAGCCAGGCGTGACGTGCGCTTACCGCGCCGTCATCAGCGCTTTCTTAAGTTCCACAAGATCAGACCGGACGAAGGCCAAGACGGGCGGGGCGGTCGCCGACAACGGCTTGCCGCTCTCGAAGAGCGGTGCTGCCTTCAGGTTGATCGCAACGTTAGGGCTCGCCGCGACAGGATCGGTTAGGTAGTTGTCGAGTAGGTGCGAGTTCATCAGCGGCGTGTAGAGAGCGCCGCAGCCTGGGCAGGGCTCGATCGGCGGCGCCAGGCCGAGCGTCTCGAAGAACGGGCTGTAGACGGCCTTCTTGAGGTCGAGTTGGCCGCGCACCAGCTCCATGCTGCCGCGCATCGTCTTCTCGTCCTTCCATGGCCATAGTGCGTCCAGGTCGTAGCCGGCGGGCCAGGGCACGCGGCTGCCGAGGAAGGCCAGCGCGTCGAGCGCGTGAATCCCGTCGTCCTTGCGAGTGAAATGCTTGACCGCGCGGCCGAGAAATGCGGGATCGAGCGACTTGTAGTTGGTCGGCGACGCGACCGACAGGATGCCCAGGCGCGATTGGAACACCGCCGCGTCGCTCTTGCCGCCGAGGCCCTTCATTAGCCGATAGGCGACTCCCTCGGCGAAGAAGTTGCCCTGCGAATGCGCCAGGATGATGAAGAAGTTCTTCTCTGCCGGCGCGGGCACGGACGCCGGCGCGCCTGCGCTCGCCTGCTGCGCCGGTCTGCGTGCCGTCGCCAGTTCGCGCTCGTAGATCCCGGTGATCGCGCGCGCGACCTTGGCGACTTCGTCCTGACGCGCAGTGAACTCGATGCCGGTGATCGGTTGGCCGGTCTTGACGTCGGTGAACCCGAGGCCGAGCGATTGGCGGAACGCCTCGACGACGTCACCCGGAGACATGCCGCCCAGGCCTTGGGCGCGGAACTTGTCGATATCCGCCGCCTGGATGCAGATTAGCTTGGCCAGATCTTCGGTGAACGGTCCCGACTTGGCGAACTTGCCGTCACGTGTGTCCTCGCAGAAGGTCTGCACCGCGCGCAGCGCCTTGCCTTCCGTGCCTGAGGGATTGCAGGTCTCGATCTCGAACTTGTCGATCTCGTCCGCGACCTTGATACTTGGCGCGTCCTTCGGCTTTACCTGCAGGCTGGGCCCGACGCGCGGGCCGAGATCGAGCAGGTTGCCCTTGATCATGCCCCGATCGTAGAGGCAGGTGCCGCGCCCGACGCCGTCGCGCGGCGTGTTGATGCCGTTGATGTAGAAGTAGTTGAAGACGATCTTGAGGCTCGCCGCCTGCTGGGCGGTAGTGTTTTTGGCGGCCCCGCTGCCGTCCGGCTGCACCTTGCACGGGATATTGCGCCCGGTACCGCGATACGGTCCGCGGTTCTCGGTGCCGTCAGGGTTCTGCTGGCAGTACACGTCGCTGGGTCGCTGGTTGGCCTGGGAGCCGCCTCGACCGCAGCCATACGGATTGTTGCAGGCCCCGTCTTCCGGCTGCCTGGACTGACTACCGGTTGGGGAGGACCGATTGCCGATGGGTTCGCCAATAGCTGCACTCGGCGGCTGGTCCTGCGCAATACCCGGGCTCTCACGTAACACGAAGCCGAGAAGAGCCACTAACAACGCCAAACCGAATTGGTTCATCCGCTCACCATAACCCCGAACCTCCAGACTGTTCCAGGTATCGAAATGCCGGAACTCCATCGGCCGAGCTTGTCAATGCTGCCAGGGCGCCGCTGGTGGCGATTAAGCTAGAGGCCCTCCGGGGGTCTAGCTCACCGCGAAGGAATCGGCCTTACGGGTCAACCTGAGCGGTTTTGCAGGGTTGGACGGGCGCCGCAATAAAGTTGCGCTGGAGGCTAGTCGGTAGTTTCCCGATCCGCAGAATGGAGAAGGTTGGATCTCAGTTCCTCTCCCTCCGTCAATACAAACGGTCTCCCCCTGCCCTGTCCGGGCTTCAAAGGCTCAGTAGCCAGAAAGGCCGGCGTACGCTGGAATCTCCGGTCCTGTACGCCCAATCCTGATCAGAGGCTGTCTCTAGGACCCAAAATTGGCCAAATTCACCGATCGATCTATGTCTGGAGGGCAGATCGCCTGGTGCGAATTCCGCGTCTGGAATCAGGTTCTCTTTTGGCGAGCAACGCCGATTGCCCGTCAGCCTAAGGTCAGTTCAAGGCTGATAACCTGCCTAGGATTCACTCGCCCTGCAGCACGTAAGCAGTGGATGTCGGCCGCTACTCAACTCGCACAGGTCGTCTGAAACGAGCGGTGGTTAAGCCGATCCAACAGATATTTAGCCACGAAGTAGTCGATATGACTGCCGCCACCGTTCTTCATGACCGTGATCTGGTCGGGCGACGTTCGGCCCTTGACCTTGCCCTGACACAGCTCGAACAGGTCGCCCCTAACATCGGACGGCGTGATCACGCCCCGCTCGAATGGCCCGACAAATTCGCCCGAGCGCTTCGTCGTCTGTCGATGATCGACGAAGATATCGGCGCGCCGTAACACGTCGTCGTCAGACTCTCGCATTTCGGGAGTGAACGACCCGACGAGATCGACGTGAGCGCCGGGCTTCAGCAACCGGCCCTTGATGATCGGCGCGCCCGCCATAGTGGCGCAAGAGATGATGTCGGCCCGGGTTACCGCATCATCCAGGTCACGCGTCGCAGTCGCGCGGATGCCTTCCTGGCCGAGAATCTCCACTAAGCGATCAGCGTTCGCGGCCGTCCGGTTCCAAATGACGACGTTGTCGATCGAGCGTCCGACGCTGAGATGGGCGCGCACGAGGTAAGGCGCCAGTAGCCCCGCCCCGACCATCAGGAAGTTTCGTGCGTCTTGTCGGGCCAGTATGCTAGCGCCGAGCGCCGAATCCGCCGACGTCTTGCGAAAGATCATTGCCTCGCCGTCGATGACGGCTTCGGTGACGCCCGTTGTCCCGTTGGCAAAGACGTAGAGCGAATTAACGTTAGACACACCGTGGCGGGAACGGTTGCGCGGGAATGAGGTCACGATCTTGGTCAGTATTCCTTCCTGCGGCTGCCAAGCCGGGAGGACGATAACAATGTCGGGATCGCCCTCCGGGTGCGGCTGCTGAAATATTTGCCGGTCCGACATCTTGGGCATGCCGCCGAGATGGGCCTTGCGGATTGCCTCGATGAGGCCGTCATAGGCCAACAACTCATGGACGCGAGCGGCTTCGATCACTTGCACGGTCATCTCCTTGCGACTTGGCGATTGCTTCCGAATCACGCCTTACAGACGGCATAGAGGTGCGGCTGCAGCGCCGCATGGTTGAGGACGACCCCCAAGCCCGGCTCCGATGGGATGGGCATGTGTCCATCCTGCTGTCGCACCGCGGGCGAGCGCACAAGGACCGGAAGGTAGGAGGGCTCCTTGGCGAAATCGGGGAAATATTCCAGCACCATGAAGTTGGGGGTGCAGGCGGCGAACTGGATCGTCACGGCCGTCGCCAAATCGCTGCCGTAATTGTGCGGAGCGACGCGAATATTGTGTACCTCGGCCATCGCGGCGATCGCACGCGCCTCCATCAAGCCGCCCGTATTGCAGATATCAGGCTGGATGATGTCGACGGCGTCGCTTTGCAGCAGTCGGTGAAACTGCGGCCGGCCATAACAACGCTCGCCGGCGGCGATGGCAATCGGCGTGCTGCGCGTCACCTTTGCAAGTGCGTCGACCGACGATGGATCGACCGGCTCTTCTACAAACAGAACATCGAGATGTTCGATACGGCGACATATCCGCAGAACTTGATCCGTGGTCAGTCCCCCGCCGAAATCGAGCATGATCTCGACCCCCGGTCCCACCGCATCGCGCAAGGCGACGACGCGGTCGCAGACCAGCGGTAGGTAGCGCGCATCGAGTCGCCTGCGCGTCGGATGGCGGACCACGGTCACGGGATCGGCGAGGCCGAGCGGGTAGAATTTGAGGCCGGTGTATCCGCGTGCAATAGTCGCGGCGCCGGCGCGAGCGATCTCGTCGGGTGTGTCGCAGCCCACCCACCAGCCATTGGCATAGACGGGAAGCTGCTCCCACATCTGCCCGCCCAACAGGTCGTAGACAGGAGCGCCCAGCACCTTGCCCTTGATGTCCCAAAGCGCTTGCTCGATTGCACTCAACGCTGAATAGCTGATCGCACCGCCGTTGCGTGTCCAGAACGACAGATCGTAGATGTCGTTCCAAATGGCTCCGATCCGCGCCGGATCGCGCCCCAGCACATATCGGTCGACCATTCCATGCAACATCTCCGCCGCTGCGCTGCCTCCGATACCGTATGCAACGCCGGCCTCACCGATACCCGCGATCCCAGTATCGGTCGTAATCTCAAGCAGTACCGCGCGCCGATTTCCTGTCGGCGCCACAAATATCTTCGCTTCCTCGACCTTCATTATCTCCTGCCGACTAGGCGGTCACGACCCAGAGCGCGACGGCGTCGGTCGGTCCGATTGATATGAACGCATGGCCCATCTTCCCATCGAGATATATCGAATCACCGGGATTGAGATCGACAGGCTCATAGTGTTCGGAATACACCCGAGCCTTCCCCTTCAGGATGTAGGCAAACTCCTCGCCATCGTGGTGCATCCACCCACCGGAGGCATCCAGCGTGCGGGCGGTAATGCTCGACCGGAATGGCAGCATGCGTTTGCTGGCAAGATCGGCATTGAGCAGTTCGTGCTGATGCGTAGAAGTCACGTGCCGGCGGCCAGCACCCTTTCGAGTGATGCTGCGGCGTCCAGACGCCGATTGCGGGTGCTCGCTCGAGAACAGGTCGGCGATATCGACACCGAAACCGCGCGCGATCTTTTGCAGCACCTCGAATGTCGGCGACATTTGCCGATTCTCGATTTTCGACAGCGTGGAGCGGGCAAGTCCAGTGTTCTCAGCGGCGTTTGCAAGGGTCCAGGCGCGTTGCGTCCGCAGCAACTTCAACCGCTTGCCGAGATCGATCGGTTCGGCCGCGCTCGGCGCGCTGCTGCGCGCTTTTCTCGTGACTCTGATCATGTCGCCGTGACCGTCGGCGGGCCGGCTCCTAGAAGAACGACCGAAACGCACGGAATCCATCCTACCTACTCACCCATACCGTTGCTCTTCGAGTGACATAGCCTCGACCCACAATCCCGCACAACGGCTATCTCGCTACCAAGCTATCACCGCCCATTGCTCGCTAGCATTGACGTCTCCCACTTTACGATAGTAGCCTCAAGTTTCCGATCATAAACTTGGATGGGCGGATCGGCAACGTGCCAACGCTTCCCATGATCTCAGTCCAACAACTGTCGCCGGCCAAGTTGAACCGGCGCATGCCGGAATTGAGTCGCCGCCCTGGACAACGGCCAGTCGCAGGCGCCTTCCTCGATTTCTTCGCAGAGGAACCGCTGCCGGGTGCGCATTCGTATTGGCGTCATCCCAACGTGCCGGTTACGTCGCACATTGCGGGCGAGCTGTTGCCGCGCACACCGGCGAAGCCTGTGGTGGGGGCAATCCGACGACACATGGTCGGAAAGGCATTGAGTCATATCTGCGATTCTTCCCGCGGCTTTTGACCGGTCGCGAACCAACAGCCCGAAGGAGGGGATGATATGAGCAGGGACGATCAAATTCACCCATACGTGAAAGTACTGCACGAGCAGATGGAGCGGCGTCGGATCGGCCGGCGCGAGTTTATTCGCTCGGCGACCTTGCTGGGCCTCTCTGCCGGTGCCGCCTATTCGATCGCCGGACTCGGTCGAGAGCCTGGGCTGTTCCCGTCGGCCCAAGCGCAGCAGCCTAGCAAGGGCGGGACATTGCGCCTCGCCATGCGGCTGGGAGACATCACCGACCCCCACACTTATAGCTGGCAGCAGCATTTCTTCGTGCGCCAGACGCTGGAGCACCTGACGCTGACGGGTGTCGACAACGTCACCCGGCCACTGCTGCTGGAGAAATGGGAGGCGAGTCCCGACCTCAAGACCTGGACCCTTCGCGTCCGTCGCGACGTAAAATGGCACAGTGGCCGCCCGCTCAACGCCGACGACGTCATCTGGAACTTAAAGCGGGCCCTGGACCCGAAGACCGGGTCTGCAACGGTCGGCCTCATGGCCGGCTATCTCATGGAGCGCTTCGACACAGGCGAGAAGGACGACAAGGGCAACGCCAAGTTCAGCCAGCGCCTGTGGGATGCCAATGCCATCGAGAAGGTCGACGACTTCACGGTCCGGCTCAATGCCAAGGTGGCTAACCTCGCCGTCCCCGAGCATCTCTATCACTACCAGCTTTTCATCATGGACCCGGCGGACAATGGCGTCTTCAAGGTTGGCGCAAATTTCACCGGCCCATACAAGCTCGACAGCTACGAGCAGGGCAAGCGCGCCATCATGACCGCGCGTCCCAGCTACTGGGGCGGCGCGCCGCATGTCACGACGCTGGAGCTGATTGACCTGGGCGACAGCGCCACCGCTCCGCTCGCGGCCCTCGCGGCGGATCAGATCGATGGCTGGCCTTCCGTCGACAACGCCTCGCTCGACGCGGTGCGCAAAGTCAAGGACGTCACCGTCTACGAGGCGCAGACCGCCAATACCGGGTCTGTTCGCGTGCGGCCCGAGGCCAAGCCGTTCGACGATCCGCGCGTGCGCAAGGCGATGCGGCTCGCGATCGATAGCAAGAAGGTGCTCGATCTCGGCATCGGCGGCCTAGGCAGCGTCGGCGAACATCATCTGGTCGCCAAGGTCCATCCGGACTACGCTGCGGTCACGCCGCTGGGCTTCGATCCGGGCGCGGCGAAGAAGCTGCTTGCCGACGCGGGCTACGCCAGCGGGTTTGATACCGAGATCTACCTCAAATCCGCCCCGGCCTGGGAAAGCCAGGTGGTGCAATCGATGATCGAACAATGGCGAGAGGTCGGCATCCGGATGAAGATGAACCCGGTGCCATCTACCCAGTACTGGGAGGTCTGGAAGAAGGTGCCGGTTGGGTTCACCGACTGGAACCACCGGCCGCTCGGGATAATGCTGCTCGGGCTTTGCTTCCGGACCGGTGGCGCCTGGAACGACTCCGGTTACTCCAATGCCGAGTTCGACAAACTTCTGGTGGAGGCCGAGGGTAAGCTGGACATCAACGAACGCAAGCAGGCGATGGCCAAGCTGCAGACGATGCTACTCGAGGACGGGCCCATCATTCAGCCGGTCTACCGGTCGATCTTCGGGGCGTACAGCAAGCGTGTGAAGAACTTCGCGATGCACCCCACGAACTACAACTATTACAAGGACGTCTGGCTGGAGAGCTGACGCCAGATCATCGCCCGACGGCCGCCGCACTAGGCGCGGCGGCCGTCGGGGATCAAGGACACGTCATTGGCGCGATTCCTCGTTCATCGGCTGGGCCAGCTGGTACTGACGCTCCTGGCGGCATCGTTTCTAGTATTCGTGCTGGTCGAAGCCTCGCCGGGCACGGTCGCGCGCAAGATGCTGGGGCCGTTCGCCTCGCCGGATCAGGTCCGGATGCTGCACGAGCGACTGAAGCTCGGCGATCCAATCCCGCTGCGCTACGGCCGGTGGCTCGGCGTGCTCGTTGGTGTGATGGACGACCCGCTTGCCGATCCGGAGCTCAAGCTGGGCGCCCGGGATTCGCGCGGCACCCGTTACTTTGGCAATTTCGGCATCTCCACCCAGATGAAGCGGCCTGTCTCCGAGGTGTTATGGGAGCGGCTGGGCAACTCGCTAGTGCTTGCCGGGCTGGCCGTCGCGGTGATCGTGCCCTTGGCGCTGGCAATGGGCATGGTTGCCGCCCTCAACCAGGGCAGGGCCGCCGATCGTGCCATCACGACCGTCGGCACCATCCTCGCGTCGGTACCGGAATTTGCCTCGGGCGTGATCTTGATCAGCATCTTCGTGGTTACGCTGGGCCTGCTTCCCGGGACGAGCCCGCTCTACGCAAGCGGTCGATGGCCCATATATGCCCAACTCGTCCTGCCGGTGACGGTTCTTGCCCTCTATGTCACCGCCTATGTAGCCCGATTCGTGCGCACCGCCTTCATCGAGGTCATGGCCCGGCCGTATATCCGCACTGCGATCCTCAAGGGCCTGCCGTATCGCACCGTCGTCTTTCGCCACGCCTTCCGCAATGCCATGATCGCGCCGTTCACGGTGATTCTGCTGCAGGTGAACTGGCTGCTCAGCGGCGTCGTCGTCACCGAGGTCGTCTTCGCCTATCCTGGAATCGGCCGGTTGCTGCTCGAGGCGGCCCTGTTCGGCGATATCGCCGTGATCGAGGCGACGACACTGGTCTCCGTCTGTCTCGCCGCGACAACGCAGCTCGCCGGCGACCTCGGCTACATGCTCCTGAACCCCCGTATACGCCTCGCATGAGCAACGCAAGGACGGCAGCGGACGCGCTCGCGGACGACGGCTTGGCACCCGGCACTCACGTGCCGAAGCACCCGATCCGCCGCATCTTCCGTTCGCCAATCGCGCTGGTGGGTCTGCTACTGATCTTCTCCTGGATAGCCGCCGCCGTGTTTGCCCCGCTGATCGCGCCGTACACGCCCAATTCGCAACACGTGACGGCAATCGGCACGGTGCCCTCGGTACATCACTGGCTGGGGGCCGATGCGCTCAAGCGGGACATCCTGTCGCGCATCCTCTGGGGCGCGCGTCCGGTACTGACCCTGGCGCCGCTGGCGCTCGCCGCCGCCTATCTCGTCGGCGTGACGCTGGGGCTCATCGCCGGCTATGCCGGCGGATGGGTGGATGACGCAATCAGCCGCACAGTCGACGTCCTACTCTCGTTCCCGAAAATCGTGATCTATGTCGTCCTCATCGCCACAGTGGGGCCGAGCAAGGCCAATATCGTTGTCGCCGTTATTCTCGTCGCCGCGCCCGGCATCGCTCGGCTGACCCGCGGGCTGACGTTGGAGGTCAAGACCAACGACTATGTTGCGGCGGCCGCAACTCGGGGCGAGCATCCGCTCTACATCATGTTCGCCGAGATCCTGCCGAATGTACGCGGACCGCTTATCGTCGATGCCTGCATGCGCATGGGCTATACGATCATCGCCATCGGCGTCCTTGGATTCCTGGGCCTCGGTCTGCCGCCGCCGGATCCTGATTGGGGCGGAATGGTGCGCGAGGGCGCGCCGATGCTGATCGCGTTTCCGCACATGGCACTGTTCCCCTGCTTTGCCATTATCTCCCTGGTTTTGGGGTTCAACCTGCTAGCCGACGGGCTGCAGGAATCGCGGCTGCGGGCCTGATACGTGGCAGAGAACGTCCTGGAAATCGTCGACCTCGAGATACGCTACGCTGGCGAGGATACCGATACTCTCGCGGTCGCAGGCGTCGACCTGACGGTTGCGGCCGGCGAGACCGTCGGGTTGGTAGGCGAATCAGGATGCGGAAAATCCAGCGTCGCCATGGCGGTCATGCGGTATCTGGGCCGGCGGGGGCGCATCGAGCGAGGTACGGTCCGCTTCCTCGGCGAGGATATGGCGGGATTGCCCGAGGATGCCTTACGACGCCTGCGCGGAAATCGCATTGCTATGGTCTATCAGGATCCGGCCACGGCGCTCAATCCGACAAAGCGTGTCGGCGAACAGCTCTTGGAGGTATTGCGGCATCATATCGACGAAACGCCTGCAGCTGGGATGGAACGCGTCAGAGCGATGCTGGACGCCGTACGACTGTCCGATCCGGGCTCGATCCTAAGGCGCTATCCCTATCAACTCTCTGGCGGGCAACAGCAGCGCATAGTGATTGCGATGGCATTCCTGACCAATCCGGACCTGCTTCTGTTGGATGAACCAACAACGGCGCTTGACGTCACCGTGGAGCGGGAGATCGTCGAACTCCTAACCGAAATGCAGCAAGCGCATCGGACAGCGGCCCTGTTCATCTCGCACAATCTAGGACTGGTCCGCCACATATGCGAACGCGTGGCCGTAATGTATGCGGGGCAGATTGTCGAGGAAGGGCCTGTTGAATCGCTGTTTGCGTCGCCGCGTCACCCCTATACGCGGGGCCTTCTCGCATGCCTGCCTTCGCTCGACGCAGACAAGCACACCCGACGGCTATACGCGATCCGCGGAAGCGTGACGCAGCTGATAGCTGCGCCGCGCAGCTGTAGCTTTCAACCCCGCTGCGATGACAGCCGGCGCGGCCTATGCGACGCGACCAATCCACTGCTCGAACCGGCAAAGCCAAATTCGATGCATCGCGTCCGATGTTTCCGCCACATTGAGATTCTCGATGCCATGGTCGATGTGCCAGTCGCATCAGAACAGGGAGCGTTTCGTGCCGCCGGGCCGATGGTTCTGTCGGTCGACGGGTTGACCAAGCGCTACGACCTTCCTGGTGGTCGATATGTCGCTGCCAACCGAGACGTGACATTTGAGCTGGCGTCCGGCGAAACGCTTGCGGTGGTCGGAGAGTCGGGCTCTGGTAAGTCCACGCTGGGTCGAATCGTCATTGGCCTGGACGTTGCGTCAGAGGGCAAAGTCGTGCTGCGCGGCAGCGATGTCGCCCGAACCCCAACACGACGCCGCGAGCGCGATCAAGTCCGGGCGGTGCAGATGATCTTTCAGAACCCGGACAGCACCTTGAACCCCGCGTGGACCGTCGGCCGCATTCTAACTCGGGCGCTCGCCCGGCTAGGCGGGCAGGCCACGCGGAATGACCGCACGGAGGCGCTGCACCGACTATTGCGCCAAGTGCGCCTTCCAGCTGCGATCGTCGATATGACTCCGGGCCAGCTGTCGGGTGGGCAGAAGCAGCGGGTTGCCATCGCCCGCGCTTTCGTCGGCAAACCGGCGATCGTCGTTGCCGACGAACCAACCTCGGCGCTCGACACATCGGTCAAGACGGCGGTCCTGGAGTTGCTCCTTGAGGCGCAGCGGGCGAACGGAACTGCTTTGCTCTTCATTTCGCACGACCTTGGCGTCGTACGTTATGCAGCCGATCGGGTCATCGTCATGCACGCTGGCGAGATCGTCGAAATCGGCTCCACCGAGGCAGTGTTCGCTCCACCCTACCATCCCTACACGGAGGTCCTGCTGAGCGCGATTCCGGTCGCCGACGCGACCACCTTGCAGCGCTACATGCCCGTCCATGGCGAGCCGCCAAGCGTGGTCGGGGAACTGAAGGGGTGCGCCTTCGCGTCGCGCTGTCCGCGCAAGCTTGCCGGCGACCTATGCAGCACTAACTCACCAGCGCTGCGGAATGTCGCGCCCGGACACGCCATACGATGCCATATTCCCGCCGACGATCTGCGGCAGATCCTGCCCGTATTCACCCGCGCAGAGTCGGCGCGATCGCCGAAGACTTAGCCCTGCCCTGCATCCGCACCCTTGTCCAAGACGCCGTCACGCTGGCCAAGTGGCAACGCCGGCTTTTGTTGACACAGCGTTGACACGCCGCGCGCAGGCCTAGAGGCCCAGACAGGCGAAAGCCCGCAACCTTTTGGGGTTACGGGCTTAATTTGGTTGCGGGGCCAGGATTTGAACCTGGGACCTTCAGGTTATGAGCCTGACGAGCTACCGGGCTGCTCCACCCCGCGATAGGGCTTGGTGCGTGGGCAATGCGTTGGCCCATGCGGGACTGCGATGCATGGCGTGGGAGTATTTTGTTGCGTTGTGTGCGTGGGCTGCGCTTGGAAGACCTGGCAGTGACCGACTCTCCCGCGTCTTAAGACGCAGTACCATGGGCGCTGGGGGTTTTCACGGCCGAGTTCGGGATGGGATCGGGTGTTTTTCCCC
>JAEULC010000169.1 GCA_016792605.1 Rhodospirillales bacterium | reverse complement strand
CAGGCCGATCGCTGCTTCTACTTCCTGCTCGATACCGGCAACGACGCCGCCGTTTCCGTCGCCGTCCGCGTGCCCGAGAGCGTGAGCTGCATGAGTGCGCAGGAGGCCCTGGTGTTCGCCCAGGTGGAACTGCTGGCGTTCCTGGAGGAAGCGTGCCGCAAGGCCGTCGGCGGCGGCGATTTGTGGACGCGCCCGGCCTGCCCGAGCTCCGAGCTCATGCACTAGGCGCTCCGGCGCGAACAAGAAAAAGGCCCGGCGTCACCGCCGAGCCTCTTTTGCTGGCCGATCGCCTACTCCGCGGCGTCGGGCCACTTGCGCCGGATCCGCTCCAGCTCGGCCGAGGTCGGCTTGTAGGGCGCGGCCTTCTCATCGAACTGGCTCCACCCGGCCTGGCGGTACTCGTTGCCGCGGGCGCGGTAGTCGATCGGCTGGAAGCCGTTCAGCACCCGCTCGACCTTGGCGCGGTTCGCGTCGTCCGTGCGCACGGTCACCAGCGACCCGCCGCGACGCAGCGACTCACCATAGACATGAGCGGTATCCTTGTCCTCGCCGGCCTCGACCAGGGCGCCGACGATGCCGCCCGCGGTGGCGCCGGCCGCCGCGCCGGTCGCGGTCGCCGCGAGCCAGCCCGCCGCCACGACCGGGCCGAGGCCCGGGATGGCCAGCATGCCGAGGCCTGCGAGCAGGCCCACCCCGCCGCCGACGGCGGCGCCGGTGCCGGCGCCGATCTCGGTCGCCGCGCTGTCATCCTCCTTCGTCACCAGGCGGGGCGCCGGGCCGGAGGTCGTGTACTTGTCGTCGACGTAGCGGTTGGCGAGGAGGCTGATCTCGCTGGACGGAATGCCCTCGGCCTCAAGGGCGCGAACGGCGTTCTGGGCCTGCGCCCAGCTATCGTAGGCACGGCTGATGGTGATCGTCATGATTATGTTCCTTCTCGTGACGGGCTACTGGGAGACGACGTTGCCGCGGTAGTCGACCGCGACGTTCACCGTCGCGCCGGACTTCGAGGCGGTGCCGCGCCAGATGCCCTGGTCGTCCTTCGTCATCGGCGAGACATTGGCGAAGCCGGCCTTGGCGACGCGATCCTTCGCCTGTTCCTCGGTGAAGCTGTTGGCGCCCGGCAGCGGCGCGCCCGGATCGACGGTGGCCGTCTGCGTGGTGGTCGGCGACGCCGGCAGGGTGGCGGCCGGGGCCGGCGAGGGCACAATGGTGGTGCCGGTCGCGCCGGTGGTCTTGAACGTATCGGCCTGGCAGCTCGACATGAACAGGGCCGGGGTGATGCGGCCGTCCGCCGGCGCCGCGGTCATGTTCGACAGGTACGGACGGGCTTCCTCGCCCACCAGCACGCCGTCGCGGTTGGCATCGGCCTTGTCCCACTCGGCCTTGCAGGCCGCGTCGGACATGGCGAAGGCGGGGGCGGCCATCGTCGCGGCAGCAAAGGCCGCCAGCACGATCTTCTTCATGCAGCTCTCCATTGGTCGCTTTGGTTCGTCCCCACCGAGCCAACGCAACGGACGAGAGGCTGTTCCCCGCGGCAGGCAATTTCATTCGGCAGGACGGGTGGTTAGCAGGCGGTAGAAATCGCGCGTGGCGGCAGGAACCCCGCAGGCGCGGTCCCGTTTTATTCGCAGCCGATCCGGCGTTGCGCCGCGGCAGGAGGCATCCATGCAACGACTGACTTCGCTGGCCGCGAGCTTCGCCTTTCTGTTCGCGACGGCCAGCGCCGCCGCCGAGCCCCGCAGCGCGGCGATCGCCGCCCTGCCCGAGGCAGCGCCGGCTGCCAGCGCTGCCAGCCAGGCAAGCCCCGCCTCGACCGGCGAGCCGGAGCGCCTGTCGCGCGCCGACGCCATGGAGCGGCTCCAGCGCGAAGGCTTCAAGACCGTCACGCGGCTGGTGCGCGATAGCGAGGGCAACTGGATCGGCGCCGCCCGTCGCGGCAACCGCGTCGTTGACGTGGCCGTCGACCAGGACGGCGACGTCATCGCCTGGTGAGGAGAAGCGCCATGCCCCGCTGGCTTCTGATCGTCCCGCGCCTGGCACTGCTGCTGGCCGCCGCGCCGTTGTTGATCGCGCCCGGCGCGAAGGGGCAGACCCCGCCCCCGCCGAAGCCCGCGACGGCGCCGTCTGCCCAGGTCTATGCCCGGTCCGCCGGCATGGCGGCCGGCTTCACCGTCGATTCGAGCCGCATCGCGACGGAGAAGGCCTCCAGCGCTGCGGTTCGCGCCTTCGCCGAACGCCTCGGGAAGGAGCACCGGCGCATCGCCGCGCAGCTCCTTCAGGACGCGCCGCGCGACGAGAAGCAGGAAGCGATGCTGACCCAGTTGCGCGCCGCGCCGGCGGGCCAGTTCGATCGCGTCTTCCTGACGATCCAGTTGAAGGCGCTTGAAGACATGGTCCAGCTGCACGAGTCCTACCGCCAGGCCGGCACCGATCCCGAGTACAAGAAGCTGGCGGCGGACGTGGCGCCCGTGCTGCAGCAGCAACTGGCCGACGCGGCGAAGATCGCCGCCAATCTCGGCACCGAGACCCTGGCGCGCTTCCCCACCTTCGCCGCGGCGCTGCCGCAGTAGGGGGTCATTCTCTATCCCGTCATCGCCGGACTTGTTCCGGCGATCCACTTCCCCGAGCCGAAAAATGGATGCCCGGGACAAAGCCCGGGCATGACGGATGAGGAACGACCGCCGAGTCCATCCTCTCAACTGACCCGCGGATCGTCTGGCTGGTTGCGGTCTTCGTCCTCGGGCCGAACCCGGCGGCGGTCTATCTCCGGCGCGTCGATGCCCGGGCGCGGCCGGCGACCTCTTGGCAGGTCGCCGTCCAGCCCCTTGTCGTCCTCCCGCTCATCCTCGCGTCGCGGCGTCCTCGGGTCGCTCATGGCGCGTTCCTCCTAGGCTATGTCGCGCAGCTTGGGCTCGCGCGCCCACAGGCGATGCGTCGCCGCGCCGTCGAAGAACGCCTTGGTCGCCTTTGCGCTCCCCAGCGACACGACCCCCTCGTCGGGCTCGATGCCGGAGGCGGCGATCAACGCCTCGCCCTCGGGCGCCACCGCGATCCACTTGAGATGCGCGAAGGCATCGCGGATCCAGTCCTGCACCGCCGCCTGCGTCGCCAGCACCTTGGCCCCGGAGGCGGACGGCACGATCGCCACGGCGTCGAACAGGGTCGACGGGCTGGACGCCAGCGCCATGTCGGCCGGCTGCTTCTTGCGCGCGCCGTCGACGATGCCGCCGATCTTCGGCGCCACCAGGGCGACCGCCATGCCCTTGGCTTCCGCCGTCTTGCGCAGCTCGGCGATCAGCCCCGCGTCCGCGCCGTCCGTGGCGAGAATGCCGAGCTTGCGCCCGGCGAGCGTCGGCTTGGCCTTGCGGATCAGGCTCAGCGTCGGCGATTCCGGCAGATCCTGGGGCTTGCGCGCCGGCGCGAGCTTCTCGGGCGCCATGCCGAGACCGTCGGCGACGCGCTTGCCCAGTTCGGGGTGGACGACCGCCAGGTGGCCGAGCATCCGCTCGCGGATCGCCGGCGTCTCGACCTTGCCGAGCTCGAAGGTGAACGCGCCGGCGATGTGGTCGCGCTCCGGGTCGCTCATCGACACCCAGAACAGCCGGGCCTGCGAATAGTGGTCGGCGAAGCTCTCCGGGCGCTGGCGCAGCTTCGGGCCTTCCTCCTCCGCCGGGAAGCTGGCGAAGCCCTTGTCGGGGTTCTCGCGCGGCCCCCTGGGATCGAGCGAGTTGGGCTCGTAGGCAACGCGGCCCTTCGGCACCTCGATCCGGCGCATCCCGTCGCGCTGGAAATTGCGGAACGGGCAGACCGGCTTGTTGATCGGGATCTCATGGAAGTTCGCGCCACCCAGGCGCGAAAGCTGGGTGTCGGTGTAGGAGAACAGCCGGCCCTGCAGCAGCGGGTCGTTGGTGAAGTCGATGCCGGGCACGACATGGCCGGGATGGAACGCCACCTGCTCGGTCTCGGCGAAGAAATTGTCCGGGTTGCGGTCGAGGGTCATCTTGCCGACGACCTGCAGCGGCACGACCTCCTCGGGGATCAGCTTGGTGGCGTCGAGCACGTCGAACGGCAGCTTGTTCGCCGCTTCCTCGTCGAACACCTGCAGCGCCAGCTCGTATTCCGGATAGTCGCCGCTTGCGATCGCGTCCCACAGATCGCGCCGGTGGAAGTCGAAATCCTGGCCGCCGAGCTTCACCGCCTCGTCCCAGACCAGCGACACCGAGCCCGCGACCGGGCGCCAGTGGAACTTCACGAAGCTGGACTTTCCCTTGGCGTTGACCAGCCGGAAGGTATGGACGCCGAAGCCCTCCATCATGCGGTAGGAGCGCGGGATGGCGCGGTCCGACATCGCCCACATCAGCATGTGCATCGTCTCGGGCATCAGCGAGGCGAAATCCCAGAACGTGTCATGCGCCGAGGCCGCCTGCGGGAAGCCGCGGTCGGGCTCCATCTTCACCGAGTGCACCAGGTCGGGGAACTTCATCGCGTCCTGGATGAAGAAGACCGGGATGTTATTGCCCACCAGGTCGAAATTGCCCTCGCTGGTGTAGAACTTCACCGCGAATCCGCGCACGTCGCGCGCGGTGTCGATCGACCCGGCGCCACCCGCCACGGTCGAGAAGCGCACGAAGACGCGGGTCTTCTCGCGCGGATTCTGCAGGAAGGCGGCGCGCGTGATCGGGGCCAGCGACTTGTAGACCTGGAAGTAGCCATGCGCGCCCGAGCCGCGCGCATGGACGATGCGCTCGGGAATCCGCTCGTGGTCGAAATGCGTGATCTTCTCGCGCAGGATCTGGTCTTCGAGCAGCGACGGCCCGCGCGCGCCGTATTTCAGCGAGTTCTGGTTGTCGGAGATCGCGAGACCCTGGTTGGTCGTCAGCGTCGTGTCGTCGCTCGTGGCGATCTGATGCGTCTCACCGCCCGCGCCGGAATGCTCCGTGCGCCCGTTCCGCTTCGCCATGCCTATTCACTCCGTTCGTGCTGCTGCTGTCGCCGGCACGCACCACAACGAAGCGAGGCTCGCGAAGGTTCCTTGGAATTAGTTCAGATCCAACCGCCGTCGACGACGAAGTTCTGCGCGGTGCAGTTCTCGCTGTCGTCGGCGGCCAGGAACAGCACCATGCGCGCGATATCCGGCGGATAGAGCTTGCGCTTCAGGCACTGGCGCTCCATCAGCTTGCGCTCCCCGTCCTCGTCCAGCCACAGCGCCACCTGGCGCTCGGTCATGATCCAGCCCGGCACCACGGTATTGGCCCTGATATTCGCCGGGCCGAAATCGCGCGCCAGGCTGCGCGTCAGCCCGTGCACCGCCGCCTTCGCCGCCGTGTAGGCGGCGAACCCACCCTCGCCGGCCATCCAGCTGATCGACCCCATGTTGACGATCGCGCCGCCGCCCGCTGCCTTCATCTGCGGGATCGCGGCCTGGGCGGCGAAGAACTGCGGCCGCAGGTTGATGGCGATGCGCTCGTCCCAGTACGCGGGCGTGACCTCCAGCGTCTTGTGCCGGTCGTCGTTGGCGGCGTTGTTCACCAGCGCGCGGATCGGCCCCAGTGTCTCGCCCACCTCGGCGATCGCCTTGGCCAGCGAACCGACGTCGCGCAGGTCGCAGGCGATGTAGAGAGGCTTCGGCAGGCCGGCGGCGGCGATGCGCTCGGCGAGCGCCCGCGACGCTTCCTGGGCGATGTCGACGAACCCAACCCTGGCGCCCTGGACGGCGAAATGCTCGACGATCGACGCCCCGATGCCCGATCCGCCGCCGGTAACGAACACGGTGCGGTTCTTCAGCGAGGGATAGGTCGCGTATTGGCTCATCGTAGTCCCCATTGGTCGTCCGCGCGGTGGCCCGAATTCGTTAAGATGCTCCAGCGGCCCCGGGTTCCCGCCCTGCGCCTGGAACATGCCCGGGCGGCGCTTTGTATATTGTATCCAATCCCGGGTATGGTATCGTTCCCAGGCATTTCGATCGTCTCTTGGGGAGAATGAAGCATGGCCCAGAAAGCGTCCTGGCGGGGCATTTATCCCGCCGTTACCACCAAGTTCACGTCCGACGACAAGCTCGACATCGCCGAGATGGAGCGCTGCTACCAGCTCCAGGTCGATGCCGGCGTCCACGGCCTGATCACCTGCGGCTCGCTCGGCGAGGCGTCGACACTGGACCCGGACGAGAAGGTCGAGGTGCTGAAGACCGCGATCCGCGTCGCCAAGGGCCGCATCCCGGTGCTGCAGACCGTCTCCAGCGGCTCGACCCGCCAGGCCCAGGCCGCCGCCGAGGCCGCCGCCAAGGCCGGCGCCGCGGGCCTGATGGTGCTGCCCGGCCTGCCCTACAAGTCCGAGCCGCACGAGACGATCGCGCATTACCGCGCCGTGGCGAAGGCCGGCGGCCTGCCGGTGATGATCTACAACAACCCGCCCGCCTACGGCGTCGACATCACGCCGCGCATGTTGGTCGAGCTGGCGCAGGATCCGCTGATGGTGGCGGTCAAGGAGTCGTCCGACGACATCCGCCGCGTCACCCAGATCATCAACCTGCTGGGCGACAAGATGACCATCTTCACCGGCGTCGACAATCTGGCGCTGGAGAGCCTGGCGATGGGCGCCACTGGCTGGGTCGCCGGCCTGGTCTGCGCCTTCCCCGAGGAAACCGTGGCGGTCTACGAGTTGCACCGCGCCGGCCGCATGGACGAGGCGCTGGCGGTCTATCGCTGGTTCCAGCCCCTGCTCGACCTCGACGTCTCGGCGCGCCTGGTCCAGAACATCAAGCTGGTCGAGGCGATCGCGACGGGCACGAACGACCGCTGCCGCGCGCCGCGCATGGCGCTGATGGGCACGGAGCGCGCGCGGATTGAGAAGATCGTGAAGGACGCGATGGCGAAGCGGCCGAAGCTGCAGGCGCAGAAGCAGGCCAAGTCGGCCTAGCGCCTCGCCGTTTCGTTCGTCCGAAGACAGAGCGGCGTCGCGACGCCGAGCAAGGATCGG
>JAEULC010000160.1 GCA_016792605.1 Rhodospirillales bacterium | reverse complement strand
CATCACCTGGGGCGGCTGTTCGACCTGTTGCGCCAGCGCGGGCAGTACGACAACACGCTGATCGTCTTCACCACCGACCACGGCGAAATGTTGTGGGATCACTGGCTCCTCGGGAAGGAGTATTTCTTCGACCAGAGCTTCCATATCCCGTTGATCGTGCGCGCGCCCGAAGCTGACGGTGCGCGCGGGCGCGTCGTGGACGCGTTCAGCGAGAGCATCGATCTCATGCCAACGATGATCGATCTCGCGGGTGGAACGGCGCCGCTGCAATGTGATGGCCGGTCGCTGGGGCCCTGGCTCGCGGGCAGGTCGCCCAAGGACTGGCGCGAGGAAGTGTTCTTCGAGCTCGACTTCCGTGACGTGCCGGGCGGCGCGCCGGAGAAGGAGCTGGGCCTCAAGCTCGACCAGTGCTCGATGGCGATCGTGCGCGACAAGACGCATAAATACGTCCATTTCGCCGCATTGCCGGCGCTGCTGTTCGATCTGAAGAGCGATCCGCAGGAATGTCGCAACGCGATCGCCGATCCCGACCAGTTGCCGCACGCTTTACGCATGGCACAAAAGCTCGCTAGCTGGACCCTCACCAAGTCCGACCGTACGATGACCGGCATCAAGCTCACCAAGGAAGGCCTGAAGGAGGCTGCGCGCGACCGCCGATGAAGATCGCCGACATCCGCGCCACGTCAGTGGCGGTGCCGGTGCGGCATCCGCCCTGGATCAAGCTGTGGTTCCAGCGCACCCACGTGAAGCGCACGATCGTCGAGGTGATGACCGACTCCGGCCTGGTCGGGCTGGGCGAAACGCGCGGACGGTACTCCGCGGGACTGATCAACGGCGAGTTGCGCGATGCGCTACTGGGGACCGATCCTTTGGATCGGGCAGGGGCGGTGGCGCGCTGCGTCGACCCGGTCGACGACTTTGGTTTTCCCGAGGACAACGTGCGCCGGGTCGCGCTGGGCGGCATCGAGGTGGCGCTTTGGGACATCGCCGGCAAGCAAGCGGGCAAGCCGCTCTACGAACTTTTGGGCGGCAAGGTGCGACCCAAAGCGCTATTCGCCGGCTATGGCTACCCGATCGATCCCGTGAACGGTCTGTCGTCGAAGGAGATTCCGGCCGCCTTCGCGCGCCGCGCCCGCGAGATCGTTGCTGAGCAAAATGCCGAATGGTTCGAGTTCAAGATCGCGCGCCACGACATGGACACGGACATCGCGACTATCCTGGCAACGCGCGAGGCGCTGGGCCCATCGGTGAAGATCGCGGTCGACGCCAACATGGCTTACACGCTGGAGCAGGCGAACAGAATATTCCAGGCTACAGCGCTGGAACGACTTGACAATTTCGAGGAGCCGGTTCCGGGCCTCGCCGATCTCGCGGCGCTGCGGCGCGCGCATGGTGTGCCCGTCTCGACCCATTGCACGCTGGTCGACGCGGTACGGCCCTATCCGGAGATCGACGCGGTGGCGAGCGATCCGCCGCTGCATGGCGGAATCCAGGGGACGCTCGACCTGATGCGCGCCGTGGCGGCGGCCGGGCGCGGCTTCTGGCTGCGGTCGACCTGGGAGCTGGGCATCGCCTGGGCGGTTCATTGCCATCTCGGCATCGCGCGCCCGGAGTTCACGCGGGCCTCGCAGGGGCTGATCGACCTGCTCGGCGACGACCTGGTGCTCGGTCCGACCTGGACCGTTCGCGATGGCGGCGTGGTCCCGCCGGCAACGCCCGGTCTCGGGGTGGAACTCGATCGCGACGCGCTGCGCTCCTGCGCGGTGCCTTAGCCTGCCAGCAACCGCAGCGCCTGCCGGTGCAGCTTGGCATCGCCGGCGGCGCAGATCCTGGGCCCGGAGTCCAACCGCAACGGTTTGCCCTCCCAGTCCGTCAGCACGCCGCCGGCGCCCTCGATGATCGGTACCTGGGCCAGGAAGTCGTGCGGCTTCAGCCCGGCCTCTACCACGATATCGATATGGCCACAGGCAAGCTGGCCGTAGGCGTAGCAGTCCGTGCCGTAGCGCGGCAGCTTCACGGCGTCGCGCAGCCGCCCATAGGGCTCGGCCAGCGGGCCGCGGAACATCTGCGGCGAGGTCGAGAACATGATCGCGTCGGCGATCGCCTGTCCGCGCCGCGTGACTGCCTTGCGGCCGCAGAACCGGGTGGGGCGGCCCACCGCGCCGATCCAGCGCTCATGGATGACCGGCTGGTCGATGATGCCCAGCACCGGAACGTCGCGATGCAGCAACGCGATCAGCGTGCCAAAAACTGGCACGCCGCAGATGAACGACTTGGTGCCGTCGATCGGGTCGAGCACCCAGACGAACTCCGCGTCGTGGCGGTCGATGCCGTACTCCTCGCCGACGATGCCGTGCGTCGGATAGCGCTTGGCGATCAGCGTGCGCATCGCGGCCTCGGCCTTGCGGTCGGCGATGGTCACGGGCGACGCGTCGCTCTTGCCCAGCACCTTGATCTTGGTGCGGAAGTACCGACGCACGATCGCGCCGGCCGCGTCGGCAAGCTCGTCGGCAAAGGTGATGTAGCTTGCAGGGCACTTGGCGATCGTCTTCATAAAGTCTCCGGAAGGTCGGTCGACATGATCTAGCGCAGCACGCTGCCCTTGCCGCCGGTATAGCGCAACAAGAGCTGCACCGCGCCAAGGGAGAGGCAGACGACGGCCATGATGCAGGCCGAGAAGGCGGCGGCCTGGTTCTGATTGCCCGACTCGTCGAGCATGAGGACCGACACAGCGGCGAGCTGCGTGGACGGGGTGATCAGGAAGATCACGGCCGAAAGCGTGACCATGCTGCGCACGAAGAAGAACACGCCGATGCTGACGATCGACGGCCAGATGATCGGCAGCGTCACCTTGAACAGGGTGTGCAGCAGCCCGGCGCCCAACACGGTCGAAGCCTCGTCGAAGGTGCGGGCGATCTGCTTCACGCTGGTGGTCGCGATCAGGAAACCCTGGGCGTGGTAGTGGTAGACGTTGCAGATCGCCAGGATCAGCAGCGAGCCATAGATCACGTGCAGCGGGTTCGCCGGATTGTTGAAGGCGAAGATGTAGCCCAGCCCCAGCACCATGCCCGGGATCGCGGCCGGCAGGACCGAGAGGAAGTAGAGCGGCCGGCCGATCCGCGGGCTGAGCTGCCGGACGACGCAGGCACCGATCACGGTCACGACCATGCCGATCAGGGCGGCGGCGAGCGAGACCAGGATGCTGGTCCATAGCGGCTCGATGCCGTTCTGCACCTCGAACCGGTAGTGCCGCAGGCTCAGATGCATGTTGTAGGGCCACAGCGTCACGAAGCTTGCCACCACGACGACGCCGACGATCGTGGCGATGGCGAGGGAGACCAGCGCCGCGTAGAGCATCGCCAGGCGGTCGACCAGCGGGTTCGGGCGCGGCACTAGCGGCGCGGATCGCTCGCTGATCACGGCATAGCTGTGGCGCGATACCCATTTCTCCACGATCACGGCGAGCGCGGCCGGAACCAGCAGCACGACGCCGACGACCGCGCCCATGCCGAAATTCGCCTGGCCGGAGACCTGGTTGTAGATCTCGGTCGCCAGCACGTTGAAATCGGCGCCGATCACCATCGGGTTGCCGAAATCGGTGATGACGATGGTGAAGACGACAAAGGAGGCGGAGATCACGCCGTACTTGGTCGCCGGCATGGTCACGGTGCGAAATTGGCGCCAGGCGCCGGCGCCCAGCATCTCGGCGGACTCGTAGAGCCTCGCGTCCGCCACCGCGAGCGCGGCCGCGAGGATCAGATAGGCATGTGGAAAGCTGTAGAGCACGTCGGCGATGACGATGCCCCAGAAGCCGTAGATGTCGATGCCCAGGCCGAAGTTCCGGTTGATCACCCCGTTGCGGCCCAGCAGGAACAGGATGCCCAGCGCCTGGACCAGGGAAGGAGCGAAGAGGGGCAGCAGCGCAATGAGACCGAACAGGCGCTTGCCGCGCATGGCGGTGCGCTGCATGGCGTAGGCGAAGCCGTAAGCCAAGATGATGGTGATCGCGGTCGCCACCGCGGTCACGACCAGGCTGTTGGACAAGACGGTCGCGAATTTCGGTCCGCTGAAGTAGCGGATATAGTTGCCGAAGCCCAGACCGGTCGGCGTGACGAAGCTGAGCTTCAGGATGCTCGCCACCGGCAATAGCACGAACAGCAGCAGCGGCAGCGCGACGGCGGCGGCCAGGACCAGGCCCGCGACGCGGTCGGAATCGATCCGGCTGGGACGCGCGGCCGGCATGGCCGCGCCGCGGAGCGTGTCGGTCAATGCGGCCCGCCCGACAGGCGATGCAGCGCATCGGGTGGCAGGCGAACGGCGAGGGGGCTGCCCGGCGCCAGGTCCGCCACCCTGCCGCGCAGCTCGATCACCATCCGGCCGCCGCCGACCGCCAAGGTCACGCGCGTGACCGAACCCAGGAACACCGACTTCTCGACCCGCCCGGCGATGGCGTCGGCGTGCTCGGCGGTGCAGAGTTCGACATGCTCGGGACGGATGCCCACGACTTCCTGCGCCGCCATGCCGGAGAACGACACGCCGGCGAAGGCGCCGCCCGCCAGCGGCAGGACGTTCATGCGCCCGACGAACGCGGCGACAAAGCGGCTCGCTGGGCGCTCGTAGAGGTCCGCGGCGCTGCCGACCTGTTCGATGCGACCGTCGTTCATCAACACGATCCGGTCGGCGATCTCCATCGCCTCGTCCTGGTCGTGCGTGACCATGATCGTGGTGACGCCCAGCGCGCGCTGCAGGTCGCGGATCTCGCCGCGCAACTCGTCGCGCACCTTGGCGTCGAGCGCCGACAGCGGCTCGTCCAGCAGCAGCATGCGCGGTCGCGGGGCCAACGCCCTGGCGAGGGCGATGCGTTGCTGCTGGCCGCCGGAAAGCTGGTGCGGATACTTCTCGGCCTGGTTATCGAGGCGCACCAGCGAGAGCATGCGTGCCACGCGTTCCTCAATCTCCGAGCGCTTCCATCCCCGGCATTCCAGGCCATAGGCGAGATTTCGCGCGACCGTCATGTTGGGGAAGAGGGAGTAGGACTGGAACACGACGCCGAAGTTCCGCAGCCGCGCCGGGGTGCGCGCCAGTTCCTCGCCACCCAGCAGGATGCTGCCGGCCTCGGGAAGCTCCAGCCCGGCGATGCTGCGCAGAAGCGTGGTCTTGCCGCAGCCCGACGGGCCGAGGAAGCAGACGAACTCTCCCTCGGCCACGTCCAGGCTCACCCCGTCGAGCGCGGTGACCGCCCCGAAGCGCTTCACGATGCCGCGTAGCGACAGGAACATCGTGATCTTCGGCCGCTAGGGCCTAGCGCTCGATCTTCTGCTTCCACTCCGAGACGATGCGGTCCTTGTCGCGGGCCGAGGCGTCGAAGTCCATCTTGAAGAGAACCTTGGATACGTCCTCGGGCAAGCCGGCCTTCAGCACCGCCGCGGGCGCCTTGGCGCCGGGCACCGACGACATCTCGGCGCGTTCGCCATAGAGCTTCGCTGCGTCGAGGGTCAGCAGCCAGTCGAGGAACAGCTTGGCGTCGGGCTTGTTCTTCGCGGTCTTCATCAAGGCGCTTACCTCGGTCTCGTAGCCCGCGCCCTCGCTAGGGATCACCAGCTTGATCGGATAGCCTTCCATGATCTGCTTCACGCCCGAGAAGGCGAAGGAGAGGCCGATCGCATACTCGCCACTGCTCGCCATCTTGCAGGGGCGCGAGCCGGACTTGATGTATTGCGCGATGTTCTTGTCCAGGTCCTTCAGGAACTGCCAGCCCTTGTCCTCGCCCTTCATCTGCAGCAGCGAGACGATCTGCAGGTAGCCGGTGCCCGAGCTGGCCGCGTTCGGCATCACGATCTGCCCCTTGTAGACGGGGTTGAGGAGATCCTGCCAGGAGGCGGGCATCGGTAGGTTGTTCTTCTTCAGGATCTCGTTGTTGACGCAGAACCCGGCGAAATAACCCGTGGTGGCGAACCAACGCCCGTCCTTGTCCTTGAAGGCCGGGTTCACCTTGTCGATTCCGGCGGGCTTGTAAGGCTCCGCCATCTCCAGGATGCGCGGATCGACCATGTTGGTGACCGCCCAGCCCCAGATCACGTCATGGCGCGGGTTGGCCTTCTCGGCCAGCATGCGCGCACCCAGGTCGCCGGTGGACAGACGCAGCACGTTCACCTTCACCCCTGGCTGCGCCTTGGCGAAGCCCTGCAGGTAGACGCGGATGTCGTCTTCCTCCAGCGAGGTGTAGGCGGTGATCTCGCCGGCCTTGGCGGCTAAGCCGGTCAAGACCAGCGCGGCGACGGCGCCGATCAGGCGCGAATGACGACCCAGCATGTGTAGCTCCCCAGCACGCGTAGCGGCGCGCGTCCCCACGGCGCCCATCCCGGGAAAGCTATCACGATAAATGTTGGAACAACAACATCATTGTTGTCATTCCAACTATGGCGGGTCAGCCCTTGGCGATGGTCACCTTCACGCCATTGCCGCGCAGCGCGAGCGCGAGTTCGCGGGGTGGCGGCGCTTCGCAGACCAGATCGTCCAGCGCCTCGATGCCGCAGACGCGCTCGAACTGGCCGGCCGCGAACTTGGCGCTGTCGACCAGCAGCAGCACGCGGTCGGCGCGGTCGATCATGGCGCGCTTGACGGCGCAGCCCAGCGAATCCGCGTCGGTCACGCCCTCGGCCGTGATCCCGCCGGCGCCGATGAAGGCCTTGTTCGCCTTGAACCGTCGAAGAAACTCGAGCGTGTCGCCGCCATAGACGCCGCCCTCCCGCGCCACGTAGTTCCCCGGGCACAGCACGACGCGGCAGGCCTCCACTTGGCCCAGCGCCGTCGCGACGCCGATGCCGTTGGTGACGGCGGTCAGGTGCAGGCCGCGCGCGGCCAGGGCCTCGGCGAACAGGCTGGTGGTGGAGCCGCAGTCGATCATCAGCGCGTCGCCCGGATCGACCATGGCGGCGGCCCGGGCGGCCACGCGCGCGCGCTCGGCCGACCGGGTGCGCTCGCGCTCGCCGATCGCTGGCTCGTCGATCAGCGACCGGTTGGCGGCGCCGCCATAGGTGCGCTGCACCGCGCCACGCTCGGCCAGCTCGTCCAGGTCGCGGCGCGCCGTCTCGGTGGTCACGCCGAAGATCTTGGCCAGTCCGGCGATCTGCACCGCGCCCTCGCGCCGCAGCAGCGTCAGGATCTGCGCGTGGCGCTCGCCTTGCGACAGTTTGCCGGCAGCGCGGCTGGTACGGCCCATCGATCGTCCCCTCGCTTCGAAGCGCGGGACGATATCAGGCGGCCGCGCGCATTCCCAGCAGCCCGGTATCGCCGGCGAGGTCGAGGAAACCGTAGCGGTTGCGCAGGTAGCGGGCCCGCGCGACGGCCGCCTGGTAGAAGGCGTCGCTGAGGCCGATTTCTTGGGGGCGGGTCGGCACGCCGGCGCGTCGGAGGGCGGTTTCGATGGTGGCGGCAGGGAGGGTGACCGGCCGGATCGCGGCGCGGTGGCCCGGCCAGTCCGCTGCGATACGCGCCGACGCCGCGGCGGCCGCGGCCGCGTCCAGCGCCTTTGGCTGGAATTCGGCCCAGCACGCGTCGCCCGCCGCATCGCCCATCCAGGTGCGCAGCGCCGCGGGCGTCGCCGTCGAGGGAAGGAGGCGGGGGGCGGGGCCGTCGAGGAGCTGTTCCTGCAGCCTTGCCATCGTGACGGTCGCCACGGCCACCTGCTCGCCATGGAAGAAGGGCGCGCGGTCCGGCGGCGCGAACATGTCGATGTAGTGGCTGATCAGGTGCTCGCCCTGGCTGGCCGGATAGGAGCCGCCGCAGATCGTCATGCCCAGGCCGGACAGGATCAGGGTGCGCGCCAGGCTGCCGATGGCGTCGGGCGCCCCAGCGACCACGGCCTCGGGCTCCAGCAGCAGGCGCGGCTCGTCCTGCGTCAAGAGGTCGAAGGGCGCACGGCGATAGGGCGTGCCATGCGGGCGGTGCGATAGTAGCCAGTCGGCCTGCGCCGTGGGACGGCAGAGGGAGTCGCCCAGGCCGGCGCGGATCATGCGCGCCGGCGCCTTGGCCAGCGTGTCGAGTTCCACGAACACGCCCCGCGGCACGGCGGCTGCAAGCGACTTCTTGTGACCGTCCACGGTGATCGCGGCATTGGCCGACGTGTAGCCGTTCATCGACGGCGCGGTGGCGAAGACGGCGTAGGGCTTGCCGTCGCAATGAGCTGCGTACTTGCACAGGTCGTTGATCGTGCCCGAGCCCACGGCGATCAGCGCGTCGGACGCGGTCGTCGCGGCGCGGATCCGGTCGACCGTGTCCTGATCGGAATGGGGATGATCGCCCAGCGCTATCTGCCGGACCGTGGCGATGCCGTCCAGCGCGCGGCGTACCCGGGCGCCGAGCACGGCATCGGTCGCCGGGTCGCTGACGACGGCCAGGCGCCGACCGAGGCCGAGCGCGCCGACGAGCGCTCCCTCGCTACCTGCGAGCGAGCGCTCGATGACGATCGACCGGATCGCTACCTGGACTCGTTCGCCGTCCTCCGGATCGCGCCATTCGCCGGCCGTGAGCCGGTCGACCAGATCGCCTGCCATGGGGGCTCAGGCCGCGAAGCGCGGCGCGCCGCGACAGGCGGCCAGGACCGATCCGATCTGCCCGGTCAGCGACGGCAGGTCGGCGGCGAAGGATCGGTCGAGCACCGCCGAGCCGATCGTGAAGGCATCGACGCCGGCTGCCGCCAAGGCGTGGATGCGATCGGCGGAGTTGACGCTGCCCGCGACGATCAGGCTGCGGTCCTTCAGCTCGCGCCGCGCCGCGCGCACCAGCGCCATCGGCTCGGCCTCCGTCGCGCGATAGGCCAGGAGATCGACCCCGCCGCAGCCGGTTTCGCGCATCTGGCGGCACTGATGCGCGACCAGCTCGGGCGAGCCGCCGAGCCGCGTCGGATGTCCGACGGGAATGCCGGGAAAGGGAAAGTAGCGAGCGAGATCGCCCAGGATGCGCTTGGCCGCGACCAGGTCGGTGCCGCCCAGCACTCGGTCCACGCCCAAGGCCATCGCGGCCTCGAGCGACCGCAGGACGTCGGCGGCCGAGGTGCTGACGACCTCCAGGTAGCTCGTGGCGCCCGTGGCGCGGATGCGCCGCACGAGTTCGACCATAGTCGCCCGATCGACCCCGACATCCTTGAAGCCGATATGGGTGACGCCCAGGCCTTCGATCTCCTGCAGCACATCCAGGCAGTTCGCCACGGTGCGGTCGTGCTGCGTCAGCATGAAGATGAAGTCCAATTGCCTCTCCCATAATGTTGTAGCTACAACATAAGAGTTGTTACTACTACATAATTTCGCCGGACAGTGCAACAGGCGGGCGGACGGGCGTTTCACGTGAAACGGACGGAGGCGGCGGGAGAAAGCGTCAGCCGCCGTTAGACAGCTTGTAAGCCCGCTCGTCCCAGCGAGTGACGACATATCTTGCAGACGCCAAGGCGGCTCGGACTCGTTACGCGATGCTCTTGCCTCGACGAGTAGTCGTACCGGCTTCATTCCGATTTTCCGTGCAACTCCTTGCGGCTAAATGCGGCTATTGGCGGTCGATGATTCCGAATGGCCGCAGAAATCCGCCATCGCACCGGCGTTCTAAGTTGATGGCACGAAGCGCCGTTCGGTTTTGCAGAGTTTTGCTATCCCATTGACACAAAGCACGGATTTTGCACCTTGTGAGCGCGTAACCCATTGGAATCACGCATATCACAGAGGATTTTGATTCCGCCATCCCCAGGTTCGAATCCTGGCGCCCCAGCCACAACTACATTGGGCACCGGCGCCGACTGGTGCCGAAGCGCTCTGAATCGGTGCAGCCACTCGCCTATGCGCGGGGCTCGGCGCGCGGCGCGATCTCGCTCGGCGTAGCAATCCATGCCGATAGCCGCGTAACGGCACTGGAACCCGCCGCGGGCGGATGGCGCTGTCGCACGGTGCGGGGCGTAGCGCGCGCGGCAGGTCGTCGTCGCCATGACGGGCTACAGCGACCGGCTGGTGCCTGGGCTGAGGCAGAGCGTGATTCTGGTGCAGAGCCTCCAGATCGCGACTGCGCCGCTTGGGCCGGAGGACCGTCGCCGCATCCTGCCCGAAGGCCAGTGCGTGTCCGACACGCGCAACCTGCTGCGCTATTTCCGCGTCGACCGCGACCATCGCCTGATCGTCGGCGGCCGCGGTAGCCTGGGCCCGGCGCACGGGCCTGAATCGTTTGGGCTGCAGCGCATGATGCTGGCGAAGCTCTACCCGCACCTCGCCGACGCCGTATTGCTGGAGTGGCTGGGTGGCCGTGTCGCCGCCAGACCGCTGGACAAGGATGCACGAGGCCGCGCCGGGCCTGCTGGTAACGATGGGCTGCAACGGCAAGGGCGTCGCCTGGAACAGCGCCATCGGCCGGCTTCTCGCCGACCGCTGCCAGGGCCGGAGGATTCCCATACCGATGGAGCCGATCCGTCGCATCTCATTCCGCTGGGCGCGCAAGCTCTATACGCGCGCCGCCACGGCCCATCACCGCTGGCTCGACGCGCGGGGCTGAGCCTAAGGAGCCGCAAGCGTCACGACGTGGACCCAGGCATCTCGGCTTCTTTCGTCCTTCCACACGAGCTGCGATAGTCTAGGCCACGATTCACGGGCGAGATGTGACATGCGAGTAGATTTCCTGGGCTTGCAGGCGTTCCTGAGTATTGCCGAGCGCGGCAGCTTTCAGCGTGCGGCGGCGCATCTCAACCTGTCGCAGACCGCGCTGAGCCATCGAATTCGCAAATTCGAGGGCGATTTGGGCGTGAAGCTGTTGCAGCGTACGACCCGGCATGTTTCGTTGTCGCCCGCCGGCCTGGCCCTGCTGCCCAAGGCGCGCCGGATCATCGACGACATCGATGCCTCGTTCGACGAGTTGCGGCAGTTCGGCAGTGCGCGCCAGGAACGCATCGCGATCGGCTGTCTGCCGACGATCGCTAACCGCTACCTACCTCGGCTCTTGGGCGCCTTCAGCGCCGACTATCCCGACCTGATCGTCAAGATCTACGACAACTCCGCGTCGGAGATCGCGGGCCTCGTCCAGTCGGGGACTGTGGAGTTCGGCATCACGATCCTGTCTGCCAGCCGGCCGGAGTTGGAGGTCAAGCCGCTGCTCAAAGAGCCGTTCGTGCTGGTCTGTCCGCGGGCTCATGCCTTCGCGAAGCAGAAGAGCGTCGACTTTGCCGCCCTGGCGGGGGTGCCGCTGGTCCGCATCAGCCCCCAGGCGGGCAACCGCGCGCTGATCGACGACGCGCTCGGCAGCCGGCGCGAGAGCCTGAACTGGCGTTACGAGGTCCAGCATGTCGCGACCGCCATCAGCATGGCGGAGGCGGGCGTCGGCCTCACCATCGTGCCGCGCCTCTCGATGCATCGGAGCCCGAATCCGGGCGTGGTCGCCGTGCCGCTGCGCAACCCCGGCATCGTCCGCACGCTCGGGATCATGGTCCGCCGCGGCGTGCCGCTGTCTCCGCCGGCCGAGGCGCTTGCTTCCATGTTGAAGAAGCAGTTGCGTACCGAGCGCTGAGGCGTCGCACATGATTCAAATTCATGAATAGGACCGTATTGCTCATTTGTGGCCGCGCATGGGCCTGGGCCAGTCTTTGCGTCGTCCAGTGGCAGGCGGTACATATGCGCAATCATCTTCGACTGGCCTTCATCGGCTTCGGCGAGGTCGGCCGGACCTTCGCCCGGGGCTTTGCCGCGGCCCCGGACGTGGCCCTCTCCGCCTACGACATCCTGTTCGACCGCCCGGGCGACGGCGCCGGCAGGGCCGGAACGGCGAGGGAGCTGGGCGTTCGCGTCGCCACGAGCGCCGCGGATGCCTGCCGCGATGCGGACATCGTGATCTCCGCCGTGACCGCCGCGTCCGCGGGCGCCGTCGCGGCCGAGGCGGCCGAGTTCCTCGTGCCGGGCCAGATCCTGTTCGACATCAACTCGGCGGCGCCCGCGACCAAGATCGAGGCCGCGCGCCAGGTCCAGGTGTCAGGCGCCGCCTATGTCGAGGGCGCTGTCATGGCGCCGGTGCTTGCGCCCGGGTTGCAGGTGCCAATTCTGGCTGGCGGCGCCCAGGCCGCGGCCTTGTCGAAGACGCTGAACAGCAGGGGGATGCGGATCGAGCCGGTGGCGACGGAGATCGGCAGGGCGTCGGCGATGAAGCTCTGCCGCAGCATCGTGATCAAGGGGCTGGAAGCGATCCTCAGCGACTGTGCCGCCGCCGCTGGACATTTCGGGGTTTCCGATTCCGTGTTCGGCAGCCTCCGCGCGTCCTACCCGTCGATCGACTGGGCGGCGCTCGCCGAGGCCATGAGCGAACGCGTGCGCACGCACGGCATCCGCCGGGCCGCCGAGATGCGGGAGGCGGGCGCGATGCTGGCCGACATCGGCATGGACCCTTGCCTGAGCCTCGCCATCGCCGATCGCCACGAGCGCATTGCGGCGGATTATGCCAAGAAATGCATGAATAGTTCTGAATAACTCATTTGATTCATATTAGGCTTTGCTGGATTTTTCCGCCACCAACACCGGGCGGAAAGCTCGGTGCGTTATGGAGTGGAAATGCAGGCCGGCATACGCTGCATGTTGATGCGCGGCGGGACGTCGAAGGGCGCCTATTTTCTCGGCGATGATTTGCCGTCGGAACCGGGCGCGCGCGACCGCGTGCTGCTCGCGGCGATGGGGTCGCCGGATCCGCGCCAGGTCGACGGTGTCGGCGGCGCGCATCCGCTGACCAGCAAGGTGGCCATCGTCTCGCAGTCCGCCGTGGCTGGCTGCGACGTCGACTTCCTCTTCTGCCAGGTGGGGATCGATCGTGCCGAGGTGGACACGACCCCCAATTGCGGCAACATCCTCGCCGGCGTCGCGCCCTTCGCGATCGAGCGCGGCCTGGTGCCGGTGCGAGGGGCGCGCACGAAGGTCCGCGTCCGGACGGTCAACACGGGCACGCTGGCGGACCTCACCGTCGAAACGCCGGGAGGGCAGGTGAACTATGCCGGCGAGGCCAGGATCGACGGCGTGCCTGGAACTGCGGCGCCGATCGACATCGCGTTCCTCGACACGGCCGGCTCGGTCTGCGGCGCGCTGCTGCCGACCGGCAACGTCGTCGACCGGGTAGCGGGCGTCGACGTCACGCTGATCGACAACGGCATGCCCGTGGTCGTTCTGGCCGCCGCCGATGTCGGATGCACCGGCCACGAGCCGCGCGATGCGCTGAACGGCAATGCCACGGTGAAGGCGCGTGTCGAGGAGATCCGTCTCGCGGCGGGTCCGCTGATGAACCTCGGTGACGTAGCGCGCAAGGTCGTGCCGAAGATGGCGCTGGTTGCGGAACCCCGCGGGGGCGGCGCGATCGCGACGCGCTGCTTCATTCCCCACGAATGCCACGCATCGATCGGCGTGCTCGCGGCAGTCACCATCGCCAGTGCAGCCGTCCTGCCGGGTTCGCCGGCCTTCCGCGTGGCCCGGATGCCGGACGGGCGGACGAAGCTCGTCTCCGTCGAGCACCCGACCGGCGAGTTCAGCGTTCGCGTCGAGGTTGGCGGCACATCCGACCGCCCCACGGTCGAGCGGGCCAGCCTGCTGCGCACGGCACGGGCGCTGTTCGACGGCAGGATACTGGTGCCGGCACTGACGATGGACATGGTGGCGTGATGACGAGCGCACAGAAGACGGGCTTGGTCGTGACCGCCCATCCCGGCGACTTCGTCTGGCGCGCGGCGGGCGCAATCTCCCTTCATGTGCAGAAGGGCTACCGCGTGAAGATCGTCTGCCTTGCCTATGGCGAACGCGGCGAAAGCCAGTGGGCCTGGAAGAAGCCGGGCGTTGCCATGGCCGACGTCAAGCGCCAGCGCCATGATGAGTCGGCACAGGCGGCACAGATCCTCGGAGCCGAGATCGAGTTCTTCGATGCCGGCGACTACCCACTGCGGCTCAGCGAGGAGATGCTTTATCGGCTGGTGGACATCTACCGCGAGGTGCAGCCGTCCTTCGTCCTGACCCACGCGTCGGCCGATCCCTACAACGGCGACCACCCCGAGGCGTCGCGGTTCGCCCAGGAGGCGCGAGTCATCGCCCAGGCGGCCGGCCACAAGCCGGATCCGTCGCGGGCCTACAGCGCGCCGCCCGTCTTCCTGTTCGAGCCGCACCAGCCGGAGCAGTGCGAGTTCCGGCCGAATGTCATCCTGAACATTGATCCGGTCTGGGAGCTGAAGCGCAAGGCGTTCGAGGTTCTCGCCGCGCAGAAGCACCTCTGGGAGTACTACACGCGGGTCGCGCTCAATCGGGGCTTGCAGGGCAGCCGGAACTCAGGCCGTCCGATGACCTATGCCGAGGCCTATCAGCGCGTCTTCCCGGACGTCGTGGAAGAGCTGCGTTGATGCAGAACGTCGTCGTCCGCAACATTCCGCGGCCCGCGGCCGGGCTCGCCGACAGGCTCGCCGCCCTGGGTGTGTCGACGGTGCACGAGGCCCTGGGCCGCTCCGGGTTGCTGAAGCCTTATATGCGCCCGATATGGGGCGGGGCGGCGATCGCCGGTCCCGCCGTCACGGTCCTGTCGCAGCCCGGCGACAACTGGATGATCCACGTCGCCGTCGAGCAGTGCCGCGCAGGCGACGTGCTGGTCGTCGCCTGCACCGCAGACAACACCGACGGCATGTTTGGCGAGCTGCTGGCGACGTCGCTGAAGGCGCGCGGCGTGCTGGGGCTCGTGATCGACGCCGGCTGTCGCGACGTTCGCGCCCTGGAGGCGATGGGATTCCCGGCTTGGTCGAAGGCGGTCAGCGCCAAGGGTACCGTCAAGGCGACGCTCGGCTCGGTCAACCTGCCGGTCGTCTGCGCCGGCGCGGCCGTCAATCCCGGGGACGTCGTGGTGGCGGATGATGACGGCGTGGTCGTCGTCCCGCTGGCGCAGGTGGAAGCGGCCTGCAAGGCCGGGGAAGCGCGGCGGGAGAACGAGGAATCGAAGCGCCAGCGGCTCGCCGCCGGAGAGCTGGGTCTCGACATGTATGGCATGCGCCCGGCACTCGCCGCCGCCGGCCTAGTCTATGTCGACAGCCTGCGCGGCGGCACCGGCAAGACGCGCCGATAGAGGAAACGCTCGAGAACGCCAGGGAGGACGGACATGGCACGCATAATCGGCGCGATCGGCGCTTCGCACACACCGACCATCGGCTTTGCGTTCGACCGGCAGAAGCAGGATGACCCGGTCTGGAAGCCAATCTTCGACGCCTTCGGCCCGGTGAAGGACTGGATCGCCTGCCGCAAGCCCGACGCGCTGGTGCTGATCTACAACGACCACGTGACGTCCTTCTTCTTCGACCACTATTCGGCCTTCGCGCTCGGCATCGGCGACCAGTGGTCGGTTGCCGACGAGGGCGGCGGAGCCCGGGCATTGCCTCCGATCGCCGGCCACTCCGCCCTGGCGCGCCATGTCGGCTGGGCCTTGATGGCCGAGGAGTTCGACATGTCGTTCTTTCAAGGGAAGCCGCTTGACCACGGCTGCTTCTCGCCGCTCTGCATGCTGATGGATCACGTGCCGGCCTGGCCGGTGCCGATCATTCCGCTGCAGGTTGGGGTGCTGCAGTTCCCGATCCCGTCGGCGGCGCGGTGCTACAAGCTGGGGCAGGCGCTGCGGCGCGCGATCGAGAGCTATCCCGAGGACATCAACGTCGCGATCGTGGCGACCGGCGGCCTGTCGCACCAGGTCCATGGCGAGAGGGCCGGGTTCAACAACACGGCCTGGGACGCGCAGTTCCTCGACCTGATCGAGCGCGACCCCGTGGCGCTGACGCGGATGACCCATGCCGACTTCGCGACGCTCGGCGGGTTCGAGGGCGCGGAAGTGATCATGTGGCTGATCATGCGCGGCGCGCTGCCGGCCGGAGTCCTCTGCCTGCACCGGACCTACTACCTGCCTTCGATGACGGGAATTGCCACCGCCATCTGGGAACCCGATGGCGCGGCGGAAGCGGAGAGCCGCCCGGTGCAGGAGCGGTATCGCGCGGGGATCAAGCGCGAACTGGCCGGAGTCGAGAAGCTTGCCGGCACCTACCCGTTCACGATCGACCGGTCGGTGCAGCATTTCCGGCTGAACGACTTCCTGCACCGCTTGGTCGAGCCGGACCATCGCCGGCGGTTTCTGGAGGATCCGGAAGCGCTGTTCGAGGCATTCCACCTGCCCGAGCACGAGCGCCGCATGATCCGCGACCGCGACTGGCGTGGTCTGATCCAGCATGGCGCCATCTTCTTCATGCTTGAAAAGCTCGGCGCCGTCGTCGGCGTGTCGAACCTCCACATCTATGCGGCCATGCGCGGCGAGACGTTGGAAGAGTTTCAGAAGACGCGCCAGGCGCCCGGCGCGCTGTACTCCGTCGCCGGACAGAATGCCCCGAGGGCGTCATGGGAGGCGCCCACAAAGAAAGCGACGGAGCGCGCGTCCAAGAGATCGTGACCGACTCGTCTTACTACGGCACGCCGCGCGCAGCGGGGGGCTAAGGGCGATCCGCCTTTGGCACCCAGATGGTGCCGGTGGGCCGGTAAAGGCGCTTTACCGCGGCCCACGCAACGCGATGGCAGACCTGCTCGCGATCGGCTCGTGCGGCATAGGTGACCCAGGCGTGGTTGAACGCCTCGCGATAGATATCCTGGCCATGCGCCGGCAGGCGCCGGCGTATGGCTGGGGGCAGGGCTTCGCGGCTGGCATACGGCATGCTCAAGCGCTCCGGAAGAGGGTGCGTCGCGCCCGATGTCTAGTGCCCGAGCAGCGACAACCCTTCCTCCAGATAGTCGGCCAGGAGCGGGGTTTCGATCAGGTAGTCGGGTGCGCGGCGAAAATCCAGACGCAGCGCTTCGACCCGCTTGTCGCCCCATTCCGCTGCCGTGAAGTCGCCACGCCCGAGCCACACCAGCGTCACCAGGTCGGCCAGCTGGTCCTGGTTCAAGTCCGCGAGCATCTCATGGAGCTCTTGATGCACCGGGTCGTCGCTGTAGTCCTCGAGCACCTCCCGCATATCTCCGTCGGATGGATTCGAGCCCGGATTCGGCTCGACCACCTCCACCTTCGCCTGAAACTCGTGCGCCTTCTCGATCAGCGTGCGAATGAGATCGGTCGACACGTCCAGTTCGACGGGCTCGCCCTGCGCGCGGCCCTTCGATAGCGACGCTTGCGTCTTGGGTATCCTGGGGTTCCTCATGGCCTCTTCTCCTTTCCGGCGATCGCCGGTCGCCTAAAGAACGAGTAGTGCGCTGGACGGCGAAATCAGGTCGGGCGCGGATGCCTTGTCGCCGACAAGTCGGTCGCGGCTCATGACCAGCAAGGTCGCGCGCGCGGAGGCAACGACCTTTTCCAGCGCCTGATGTGATCCTGCCGGTACGCGGATAACCGTCGCATGGTCGTCGACGGAGCGGACGAGGTCCTCGGCCGCATCAAGCTGCGATTGCGTCAGGTCTTCGGGCGTGAGGACGATAAGGGGCCGCTTGCCTGCGCGTGCGATGCGGGCGGATGCATCCAGCACGTCGAGCCCGCCGCTCGCGGCGTCGCAGAGCACCGCGACGGGCCCGCGCGGCGTCGGGCGTTCCGGAACCAGCAGAAACGGTTGACTCACCTGGTCTAGTACACGGCGCCATGGCGATCCCAGGCGCAGCGCGTTCGCGGACGAGCGCGACTTGGCGGAAATGACGAGCAGTTCGTCGTTGCCGAGCGACAGGGCATCGGGGCCGATGGCTGCCCTGAAGCGTTCGAGAGTCCACGAGAGGCTATGGCCCTCGGCGATCCGCGCAAGGTCCGTACGCGCCCGACGCGCCAGGAGCTTGAGTTGCGCGCCGAGCTCCGCCTCGTCGACCGTGTCGCGCAGCGCCGTGATGGCGTTCACCTGCTGCGCGTATGGCAGGCTCGCCAGGCGCCACAGGCTCTCGTCCTCGACGAAAAGGGCGCGCAGGCTGGCGCTCCAGGCAATCGCAATGGATGCGGCCATCTCGATCGCGGCCGCGAAGTCGGCCGCGGCGTCGAGCGCCACGACGACCCGCCGCAGGGAAAACTCACCTTTCGTCGTCATCCGACCCGCCGTCGCGCTTCTGCGCTGGCTTGGAGGCCTTTTTCGCGAACCGCGCGAGCCGCGCCGCGACTGCAGCATTCGCGGTCGCGGCGGGATAGGTGCCGCCCGCGTCCGGTATACCGGCCGGCAGCCCAGTCAGGAGCGCTATGCCATCGTCGACGGTACGAACCGCATAGATCGCGAAGCGATCGTCCCTGACCGCCTTCACCACATCCTGGCGCAATATCAGGTGGCGGACATTCGCCGCCGGAATGATCACCCCCTGGTGGCCCGTCAGCCCGACCTCCGCGCATACGTCGAAGAAGCCTTCGATCTTTTCGTTGACGCCGCCGATCGCCTGGATGTTGCCTAGCTGGTCGACCGACCCGGTAACCGCCAGGTCCTGGCGGACGGGCAATTGTCCTATCGCGGATAGCAGCGCAAAGAGTTCGGCCGACGATGCGCTGTCACCATCGACCGGGCCGTAGGACTGCTCGAACACCAGGCTGGCCTGAAGCGGCAGCGGCCGGTCCTGGATGTACCGACCGCCGAGAAATCCCGCGAGGATCATCACCCCCTTCGAATGAAGGCGCCCGCCCAACTCCACCTCGCGCTCGATGTCGATCACGCCGCCGGCGCCTCGTCGTACCTGCGCGGTGATGCGGCTGGGATGGCCGAAGCTGAACCCACCGACGGTGAAGACCGACAGCCCGTTCACCTGGCCAATCCGTGCGCCCTGCGTCTCGATCTTCAGAACACCATTGCGCACCTGCTCGCGCAGGCGGCGATAGATGCGATCTGCGCGGCGCTGGCGCGAGTCGATCGCTCGCTGCACGTCGGGAAGATCGACGGCCGTGCGGGCGGCCTGCGTCGCCCAGTGATCGCTCTCTTTCAGGAGGTCGACGATCTCCGGCGTATCGACGGTGAACTTCTGATTGTCGCCGCACTGCCGCGACAGGTGCTCCAGAACGAGCGCCACCGCGTCGCGGGTGAGCGGCCGCAGGTTGTGGCGCCGTGTGTTGGTGGCAATCAGCCGCGCCACCATCAGGGCGTGATCGGCGCTGCGGTCCACCTGATCCTCGACGTCGACCTGGACCTTGAATAGTTCTGAGAATTCCGAATCGATTTGCGCGAGCGCGTGGTGCAGCCAGCGTGGCCCGATGAGCACCACCTTGACCCGAAGGGGAACGGGCTGGGCATCAGGGGAGATTGTTCCCGTGAGGCTGAGCATCTGCTCAAGCGACTGGATGCGGACCTCCTGCGCACGCAGGGCGCGTTTCAGCGCCTCGTATGCCAGCGGGTTTCGCACTAGCTTGGCGGCGTCGAGCACCAGATAGCCGCCGTTCGCCCGATGCAGGGCGCCCGCCTTGAGAAGGTTAAAGTCCGTGAGCAGGGCCCCGAACCGGGCGATGTGCTCGATCCGCCCGATGAGCGAATGGACGGTGGGATTGTCTTCGTAGATGACCGGCGCGCCGGTCATCCGGCCATTGTCGACCAGCAGGTTCACGCCATAGCGTCGGAAAGCCATGCCGTCGGCCCCCGTCGCCTCGCCGACAGGGCCAAGTTCGCCCTCCTGCCGCCCGACATCGGTCCTCAAGAAATCGTCGGCGTTCCCGATCAAGTCTTGTTCGACGGCCCCCAGATACGAGGTGACAGGCGGCACGTCCGCGAAGGAACTGCGGAGTTCATCCATTATGTGGGCGACGGCGTATCGTACGATCTCGCCATTGAGGCGACGGATCTCATCGCGATGCTCGCGCGCCCAGACCGGTATCTGTCGGAGGATCCTTTCCATCTCCTCCTGAAGCTTTTCGATGGTCGCGGTGATCTTCGCGCGCTCGGCCTCGGGCAATGCCTGAAACTCGGGCGACGGAAGCACTTCTCCGTCCCGCATCGGAGCGAAGGCGATGCCCATGGGCGTCCGGATGATCGCGATCCCTTCCGTCCTTGCACGCTGCTGCAGCGCTTCGAACGGCTCTTCATGCTTCTGCTTGAAGCGCTCGTCGATGCCTTGACGTCGCGTTCTATAGTCCTCGTTCTCGAACGCCGCCGGCAACGTGGCGCGCAATTCCTGCACCAGGTTCTTCATCGCGTCGCGGAGCTGCGCGCCCCGGCCTGCCGGCAGCGACAGGGCGATCGGACATTGCGGGTTGTCGAAGTTGTGGGCGTAGCAGATGTCGGTCGGCGCTGGCTCCGTTGCCGCGCGCTGTGCCAGGAAGTCGTGCACGAACCCTTGACGCGTCTCGGTGGTGGGGGCGAACGCGTAGATGTGATAGTCCGCGTGCCGGATCGAGGCGCCGAACTGCAGGGCCTCGATCGCGACCTCTTGCCCCGGCGGGACGGCAAGATCGGCCAGTTCGGTCACGCTCAGGAACGGCAGCGTCAGCGGATCGAAGCGACGTCGCGCTTCGTCGGCAGTCAGCCGCACCGCGCCGGTCGTTAGGACGCCATTCGTGGGTGACAGTTCCGGCATGGCTCGCCCCAGCTCCTGATGCCCAGCGCGGAAGATTGAACAATTATTGAAGTTTGTCACGCTGTTGCCGTCCGACCTATGATCTAGGTCAAGCGACGGTCAGTCCCTCTGACGATCCCGGGTCGCTCTGACCAACGGCAAGTTCTAGTCTAAGCTTAAAATATGCTGCGTCGTGTCCTAGGCGTGCCTCTCCTCGTCGGCTATGGGGTTGGCGTCATCGTCGGCGCCGGCATTTACGTGCTGGTCGGTCCGGTGGTATCGGCGGCCGGCGCGTTTGCGCCGGTGTCGTTCCTGCTGGCCGGGATGGTCGCGGCGATGACCGCGATGTGCTACGCGGAGCTGGCTGCACGCTTTCCGGAGGCGGCAGGTGCAGCCGCCTACGTCAAGGAGGCGTTCGGTTCGGACCTTCTCTCGCGCGTCATTGGCGTCGCGGTCGCGGCCGTGACGCTGACCAGCACCGCCGCCGTCGCCCGGGGCAGCGTCGGATATGTGCAGTACTTCTTCGATCTCGCGCCAGCATCGATCATGGCGGCGATCATATTGTCGGCCACGACCGTTGCTTGCATCGGTGTTCGCGACAGCGTCCTGATCGCGACAGCGATGACGGTCGTCGAGGTGGCCGGGCTCGTTCTGGTCGTTGTCGCCGGTTGGGCAAGAGTGCCCCCGGTTGCCGATGCCCTGGCGATGGCCCCGCAGGCGCTGTCGGACTTCAAGCCAGTGGCCGTCGCGACCGGCGCCTTCCTCAGTTTCTTCGCCTATATCGGCTTCGAGAACCTCGCCAATATGGCGGAGGAGGCGCACGAGTCGGAAAAATCCTTGCCTCAGGCGCTCCTGCTGAGCGTAGGGGTGAGCACGGTGCTCTATATTCTGGTTGCCATCGTGGCGGTGGCGTCGTTGTCGGCAGACCCGTCCGCGGACCGCCTGACGCCGCTGCTCCACGTGGGTGCGGGGGCCGGCTGGCATTCGCCGCCATTGATCGCCGCGATCGCGCTGATCGCGGTCTCCAATGGCATATTGATCGAAATCCTGATGCTGTCGCGCCTTCTGTATGGCATGGCGCACCGAGGCTGGCTGCCCGGCTGGCTGGCGAAGGTCAATCCGGCCACCGTCGGCCCGGTCCGCGCGACCATCGTTTCCGGTGTCGCCGTGCTGGCGCTGACGCTCAGCTTCGATACGACGTTTCTGGCGGGTCTCACGAGTACCATGACCCTGCTCGTATTCGCCATTGTCACCGGCGGCCTCTGGCGCCTCCAGCGATTGCACCCCAGGGCGCGCGGCTTTACCGTCCCTCATCTGCTGCCGCCCCTCGCAGCCGCCATGTGCCTAGGTCTGGCGACTGTTCAACTGTTGCGGTAGTGCGCTCGACCGCTTGATCTGCGTCAATGCTCCAGGTTTCCTGACGCTTATGTTCTCATTAATTTTGCGGGGGACAGGAGACGTAGAATGAAGGCCTCGGACATCATGACGACGACGATCGTCACGGTCGGCAGCAATGATACCGTCCGTCATGCCGCAGCGATGATGGCGCGGCACCACGTCAGCGCCTTGCCGGTGCTCGATCAGAACGGCGCCCTGGTCGGGATTGTCAGCGAAGGGGACCTGCTGCATCGCGAGGAAACGCAGACCGAGAAGCGCCGGTCGTGGTGGCTGGACCTGGTCACGGGTCAGGAGACGCGGGCCAAGGAGTACATCAAGGCGTTTGCCACCCATGTTCGCGACGTGATGACATCCGATCCAGTGACCGTTACGGAGACGGCCACGCTCGGCGAGATCGCCAACATTCTCGAGTCCAGGCACATCAAACGCGTGCCCGTGATGCGCGGGTCGAAGGTCGTCGGCATCGTCAGCCGCGCCAATCTGGTCCAGGCGCTGGCCAGCATGCCCAGCCTGATCGTGCCGGATGCCAAGCCGGATGACGCCACGCTGCGAGAGCGTGTGCAGGCCGAATTGCGCAACCAGCGCTGGGCCGCGGCAGGGGCCATCAACGTGGTTACCCACAATGGCGTGGTCAACCTCTGGGGAACGGTGTTCTCGGAGGCCGAGCGCCAGGCTCTCCGGGTGATGATCGAGCGCATCCCCGGTGTGCGCTGCGTCGAGGATCACCTCGTCTACTACGTGCCGCCCGCGATCCTGATGTAGGCAATGTTAGCGGGCGCAAGCGGGAGGACAAGCCAATGGCAAGCAAGCGGCCGGAAACATGGGTGGTGATCGCGGACGGGATGCGGGCGCGTGTCCTTCGCTGGGAAGGCGGCGATCGCTTCGGCCAGGCAATGGACCACGAACTTTACGATGCGGCGGTTCACGGATTCTCCCGCGACCTCAAAAGCGATGCGCCGGGGCGCGCCTTCGATCCGGGATCGGGCGCGCGTCACGCCATCGAACCGCGCCATGACCCGCATGAGCTGGAAAAGGTGCGCTTCGGCGGGCAGGTCGCATCGGTTCTGGACGACGCGGCCGCCCGACAGGCATTCGATCGGCTCATCCTCGTGGCGCCGCCCAAGGCGCTGGGCGTCCTGCGTGCGGCGCTGTCGGAGCGCGTCAGGAAGCACGTGACCGGCGAGGTCAACAAGGACCTCGTCCGTACGCCCGTGCACGAGTTGGCTAGCCACCTCCGGGACACGCTCGGGGGCTAGAGTCGGGGGTGCGATTGCATTCGATGACTAAGGCTCGTTTCACGGGTTGATCGACGTAGCATGAAAGCCATGGTGCTGCATGCGGTCGGTGAGCCGTTGCGGCCTGAGATGCGGCCGGATCCATCTCCGGGCCGGGGGGAGGTGCGTGTCCGGGTCGAGGCGTGCGCCGTGTGTCGGACGGACCTTCACGTCGTCGACGGAGACTTGCCCAGCCTCAAGCTGCCCATCGTGCCGGGCCACGAGATCGTCGGGATCGTGGAGGCGCTCGGCGAAGGCGTGACGACGCTCGCCCTCGGCATGCGGGTAGGAATCCCCTGGCTTGGACATACCTGCGGCCATTGCCCCTACTGTGCCTCCGGCCGGGAAAACCTTTGCGACGAGCCCGCATTCACCGGCTATACGCGCGATGGCGGTTTCGCGACCCATGTGGTCGCGGATGCGCACTTCGCCTTTGCGCTCGAGGGCTTCGACGATCCGGTGGCAGCCGCACCGCTGCTATGCGCCGGCCTTATCGGCTGGCGCTCCCTGAAGCTCGCCGGCGAGGGACGCCGGATCGGCCTCTACGGCTTTGGCGCGGCAGCCCATATCCTCGCGCAGGTGTGCCGCTGGCAAGGTCGCGACGTCTATGCTTTCACGCGGCCGGGAGACCGGGACGCGCAGAACCTGGCCCTGTCGCTGGGTGCATGCTGGGCCGGGAGTTCGCAGGAGCCGGCTCCTCAGCGCCTCGATGCCGCGATCGTATTCGCGCCGGTCGGATCGCTGGTTCCCGCCGCCCTCCGCGCCGTGGCCAAGGGTGGCAGGGTTGTCTGCGGCGGCATCCACATGAGCGACATTCCGCAATTTCCCTACCGCATCCTCTGGGAGGAGCGGCAACTGTTGTCGGTCGCCAACCTCACTCGGCAGGACGCCACTGAGTTCCTGTCGATCGCGCCGAAAGCGGGCGTCAAGGCGACGACGATGGCCTACCCGCTCGAGCGGGCGAATGACGCGCTTGCGGACCTCCGGGCCGGGCGGATCCAGGGCGCAGCCGTCCTCCAGCCCTAGGGCTGTCACAGCGCCTATCGATCATCCATCCTGCGCGCTAGCCTGAGGCGCGGATTGACGCAGATCAATGAAGGCACTCAGCCGCAAGGATATTTTTTTTCAAAATTGATCGGTGTCGACAGCGCGGCATTGCCGCCGTCTGCAGCATCCGTTGGCGCTTGTCGCAGAATGGGTCAGTCAAGGATCGGTTCCAATGGCACATAAACAAGTTCTGTTCCGATCGGCTGCGCGGGAGAAGATACTGCGCGGCGCGACGCAGCTTGCCGATGCCGTAAGGGTCACGCTGGGGCCGAAATCCAAGTCGGTCCTGATCCAAAAGAAATGGGGTGCGCCGATCGTCTGCAATGACGGCGTAACGATAGCCAAGGAGCTTGAGTTGAAGGACGCCGAGGAGAATCTCGGCGTGCAGGTCCTGAAGCAGGCCGCCGAGCGCACGGGTGACTCTGTCGGCGATGGCACCAGTACCTCGACGATCTTGGCGCATGCAATCCTGGCGGAGGGCGTCCGGAATGTCGTTGCCGGCGCCAGCGCCATCGACCTCAAGCGTGGCCTGGATCGCGGTGCCAAGGCGGCGATCGAGGCCTTGCGCGCCATGTCGCGGCCGGTCAGGACGCGCAAGGAGAAGGCGCAGGTAGCCGCGATCTCCGCGCATAACGATCCGGCCGTGGGCGAAATGGTCGCGGATGCCATGGAGAAGGTCAGCGGCGACGGCGTCATCTCAGTCGAGGAATCGAAGACGACGGAGACGGCGCTCGATGTCGTGGAGGGCCTCCAGTTCGACCGTGGCTATGTCTCGCCCTACTTCATTACCGATGCGGAACGGATGGAGGCCGTGCTCGAGGATCCGTTCATCCTGATCTGCGACCGCAAGATCGGCATCCTGCACGACCTTGTGCAGCTGCTGGAACATGTCGCCAAGGCGGGCCGGCCGATCCTGGTGGTCGCCGAGGACATAGAAGGGGAAGCGCTGGCCGCGTTGATCGTCAACCAGCTCCGTGGCGTGCTCAAGGCTTGTGCCGTCAAGGCGCCGGGGTTCGGCGACCGCCGCAAGGCGATGCTGGAGGATATTGCGATCCTCACCGGCGGCCAGGTTGTCTCGGAAGATGTCGGGCTCAAGCTGGAGAACGCGCGGCCGGAACACTTCGGGCGCGCCGCCCGCGTGGTGGTGGACAAGGAACATACGACCATCATCGGAGGCGCCGGCGACCGGGCCCAGATCGGCGGCCGCATCCAGCAGATCAGGCACGAGATCGAGAAGGCGACCGGCGACTACGACAAGGAAAAGCTGCAGGAGCGCCTGGCCAAGCTGGCGGGAGGGGTTGCCGTGATCCGGGTCGGCGCGCCCTCCGAAGCGGAGATGAAGTCGAAGAAGGAGGCCTTGGACGATGCGATCAGCGCAACCAAGGCGGCTGTCGCGGAGGGCATCGTGCCAGGAGGCGGGCTGGCGCTGCTACGGTGCATCGATGCTGTCGCCAGCGAGGAAGCCAAGGTCGATGGCGACGAGCGCACCGGCGTCCAGATCCTGAAGCGCTCGCTCGCCACGCCAGCGCGTCAGATTGCCGAGAACTCGGCGGTCGATGGCGGCGTGGTCGTCGCGCGCATGCTGGCAGGCCAGGGCAACTACGGATTCGATGCCGCACGGAACGAGTATGTGGATCTGGTCGAGGCCGGCATCATCGATCCCGCCAAGGTCGTGCGGATCGCACTGGAGAACGCAGTTTCGGTTGCCAGCGTCTTGCTGCTTACCGAGGCAACGATGACGGAAGTGCCGGAAACGAAAAAGGAGCACGCCGGCGAGTCCGAGATGGCGATGTAGCGCCCGGTGCCGGATTTGCGCGGCGCGCCTCGCCGCCGGGGATCGCGGATCGTGCGACCTAGCGCCAGCCCGTGAACCCCATCAGCGTCATCACTCCCATGACCGACAGGATCATGGCCAGGGCGAGGCTGGTGACGCGCAGCGGCAGGCGCTTGCCGACGATGCCGCTCAGAAACAGTACCGGGAGCGACGCCACGATCAGGCCGAGAGTCGTGCCCACGCTTACGACGACGGGCATGCCGAACCGGGCGGTTAGCGCCAGCGTGGCAACTTGCGTCTTGTCGCCGATCTCGGCCAGGAAGAATGCCGCCGCCGAGGCGGCGAAGGGGCCGAGCTTTTCCATCCACTCGTCGGCGGCGATCGGCACCATGCTCTCCTCGGTTGCCGCCAGCACCCATACGGCCAACCCGACGAACATCAAGCCGACGACGGTCTGCAGCAGCTGGCCGGCGACGATGCTGGACGCCCAGTCCGCAATCACGCCGGCCGCCAGGCGGTTGGTCAATGTAGCGACAACGAGCCCGGCGAAAACCGGAACAGGACGCTTGAGCCGGGCCGCGAGCAGGCACAAGAGCAGCTGCGTCTTGTCGCCGAACTCAGCCAGCCCCCCGGTCACCGCCGAAACGGCCAGAAGCTCAAGCGTGGTCATCGGCATTCCTCCTGCAGCCATGATACAGGTTGGTACCGTTTCAGCGGCGCCAATTGAGATGCGTCAAGGTGTTGCGTCGATTGTGCGCCTATTCTCCATTATAGTTTAACCCTAACGGGCCTTTGTCCTACCATGACGCGCTACCCGGTCTGCCGGATCGCTGAGATCTGCCTGGTCCTGCTGCTGGCACTGTCCCGGCCGGGGCTGGCCGAGACGCTGTCCCCGGATGTGGCGTCGCGCTACATCGCTCAAATGGGGGACCGGGCGGTCGCCTTACTGGCGCAACAGGGCAGTTCCGAGACCCGGGTTGCCGAGTTCACGCGGCTGATGCTCGACGCGATCGATTTCGACGCCGTGGCGACAGCGACGCTCGGCAGGATGGCGCGTACGGTTTCGCCGCAGGACAAGAGGGAGTTCACGCAGCTTTTTGCCGCCCGCCTGATCGATGTTGCGATCGATCGCTTCGGCAACATCCAGATCGTTCGGTTCGCCGTCGATGCCGGCCGGCCGCAGCCGAACGGCGACGTGAAGGTCCACAGCGTGATCGAGCGTGCGGGCGATCAGCCTCTGGCGGTGGACTGGCGGGTTCGCCTGACGGACGGCAACCCCAAGATTAATGACATCGAGGTCGAGGGCTACAGCCTGGTCATCCATTACCGCGGCGAATTCGAGCGCGGCAGCGTCAGTTCCGTGCCGGGCCTCATCAGCAAGCTGAAGGACCTCAACCAGCGCTCCGGTTCGCTGAGTACCGTTCAACGCGAGTTGAAATAGGCGGCCCGGACCACCCCGGCCCGCCGCGCCAGCCGCCCTCTATTCGGGCTACCCACCGCCAAACGAATATGCTAATCACCCGGCCGTCGCGGTGATGCCGTTCGAGAATACGGCGGTAAACGTATCTAACCTACTGCGTTTGCTGACTTTTCGCCGCCGGCCCCGGCTGGGGGATCGTCTAACGGTAGGACAGCGGACTCTGACTCCGCCAGTCTAGGTTCGAATCCTAGTCCCCCAACCAATTCCCAGCCTGCGACCTGCCATGTAGCCCGGCGCGGCCTTGTTGCGCTATGGTGACAACCAAGCGTCCCCCGGGCCTTACGCAAGCAACCCGATGGACGGTCCCGCGCCAGAGAACGGGGCATGTGCAGTGGCTGGGTGTAGGCCGTGGTTGGGTATCTGAGGCCCTGGCGCCGGCCGGACCGCGATGGTCCGGGGACGCGGCCGTTCCATGCCGCCTATAATCTTGCGCCGGGTGCTCCCGGTCCCGGAGGCGGCGCGGGTGGCGCGTTCCGGGGCTCCTGGAATGCCGACCGCGGCGGGGTCGGCCCGGAAGAGCCTGTCTTCGCCGCCCTCGATCTCGGCACCAACAACTGCCGCCTGCTGGTCGCCCGGCCCCGGCCGGACGGTTTCCGGGTCATCGACGCCTTCTCGCGCATCGTCCGCCTGGGCGAGGGCCTCGGCCAGTGCGAGCAGCTCAGCGAGGCGGCGATGCGGCGCACGATCGATGCCTTGCGGGTCTGCGCCAGCAAGATCCGCAAGCGCCGCGTAACCCACGCCCGCCACGTCGCCACCGAGGCCTGCCGGCGGGCGCGCAATTGCGGCGATTTCGTTGCCCGGGTCGCGGACGAAACCGGCCTGGAGCTGGAGATCATCTCGTCGCGCGAGGAGGCCGAGCTTGCGCTCGCCGGCTGCGCGCCGCTGCTCGACCCGGTGCGCCCCTATGCCCTGGTGTTCGACATCGGCGGCGGCAGCACCGAGCTGCTCTGGCTCAAGGTGGGGGCGGGGCGCTCGCTCAGCCTGATCGACTGGATCTCGCTGCCCTATGGCGTGGTCGGGCTGGCCGAGCGCGACGCCGGGCCGGATGGGGCGATGGACTGGTACGAAGGCATCGCGGGCGAGGTCGAGGCGCTTCTGGCGCCGTTCGAGGCCCGGCACGAGATCGGGCGCCACATCGCGGATGGCGCGGTGCAGATGCTGGGGTCGTCGGGCACGGTGACAACCCTGGCGGGCCTCTATTTCGGCCTGCCGCGCTACGACCGCGTCTATGTCGACGGCACGCATCTGGAGTTCGGCGCCATCGACCAGGTCAGCCGACGCCTGGCGACGATGGCGCCAGCCGCGCGCGCCGACCTGCCCTGCATCGGCCGCGAGCGGGCGGACCTGGTGGTCGGCGGCTGCGCCATCCTGGCCGCGATCTGCCGCACCTGGCCGGTCGGGTCGCTGCGGGTCGCCGATCGCGGCGTTCGCGAGGGCATCCTGCTCGGCCTCATGCGCGGCGATGCGCGGGGCTAGGACGGGCGCATCGACATGGCCGGCGTGAAGAAGGGATCGGGGACGCGGCAGAAGGCCGTGCGCGTGCGCTCGAAGGCCGGGCGAAGCCTGTCCTCCACCCTGTGGCTGCAGCGGCAGTTGAACGATCCTTACGTGGCCGAGGCCAAGCGCCAGGGCTTCCGCTCGCGCGCTGCCTTCAAGCTCCAGGAGCTCGACGACCGGTTCAAGATCTTCAAGCGCGGCATGGCCGTGGTCGACCTCGGCGCGGCGCCGGGCGGCTGGACCCAGGTCGCGGTCGAGCGGGTGGGGGCCGAGCGCCAGCCGGGCGGCACGGTGGTCGGAATCGACCTGTTGCCCATCGACCCGATCGCGGGCGCGACCCTGCGCCAAGGCGATTTCCTGGCCGAGGACGCGCCGGCCTGGCTGATCGAAACGCTGGGCAGGCCGGCGGACGTGGTCCTGAGCGACATGGCGCCGTCCTCCAGCGGACATGCCCAGACAGACCACATTCGGATCATGGGTTTGCTGGAGGCCGCCGTGGAGTTCGCCGCCGAGGTGCTGGCGCCGGGCGGGACCTTCGTCGGCAAGGCCCTCCAGGGCGGGACCGAGATCAACCTCTTGAACCGGCTGAAGCGCGACTTCGCCCAGGTCCGCCACGCCAAGCCCCCGGCCAGCCGCAAGGATTCGGCCGAACTCTACCTCGTCGCGACCGGGTTTCGCGGTCGACGCTAAGCGCAAGCGCGTCCCGCGCCCGAGACGCAGGCACGCCCTGCGTGCGGCGCGGGACGCGCGCCTTGTTCCCCGGGGCGTTCTGTGTATGATGCGCCGCCATCCTCAGGCCGGCGGGGCATGGCATGCAAATTCGCGAAGCGCTTACTTTTGACGACGTCCTGCTGGAGCCGGCCGCCTCGGCCGTGCTGCCCGCCGAGACCAGCACCCGGACGCGCCTGACCAAGACCATCGAACTGGGAATCCCGCTGGCCTCGGCCGCGATGGATACCGTCACCGAATCGTCGATGGCGATCGCCATGGCCCAGGCCGGCGGCATCGGCGTCGTGCACAAGAACCTCGATATCGCGCGCCAGGCCAACGAGGTCCGGCGGGTGAAGAAGTTCGAATCGGGCATGGTGGTGAACCCGGTCACGATCCATCCCGACCAGACGCTCGCCGACGCGCTGGGGCTCATGGCCGAGCACCGCATCTCGGGCATTCCCGTCGTCGCGCGCGGCACCGGCAAGCTGGTCGGCATCCTGACCAACCGCGACGTGCGCTTCGCCACCGTGCCGACCGAGCCGGTCAGCCAGCTCATGACCAAGGAAGGCCTGGTCACGGTGCGCGAAGGGGTCGATCGCGCCGAGGCCAAGCGCCTGCTGCACCAGCACCGCATCGAGAAGCTGCTGGTGGTCGACGATGCCTATCGCTGCATCGGCCTGGTCACCGTCAAGGACATCGAGAAGTCGCAGGCGCATCCTTTCGCCTGCAAGGACGAGAAGGGGCGGCTGCGCGTGGCGGCCGCGACCGGCGTCGGCGATGACGGCTTCCGCCGCGCCGAAGCGCTGCTCGACGCCGAGGTCGACGTGATCGTGGTGGACACCGCGCACGGCCATTCGCGCGGCGTGCTGTTGGCGGTCGAGCGCATCAAGCGCATCAGCAACTACACCCAGGTGATTGCCGGCAACGTGGCGACGGCCGAAGGCGTGCGCGCATTGGTCGACGCCGGCGCCGACGCGGTCAAGATCGGCATCGGCCCCGGCTCGATCTGCACCACGCGCATCGTCGCCGGCGTGGGCGTGCCGCAGCTCACCGCCGTGCTCGACGGCGCCGAGGAGGCGCTGAAGTCGGGCGTGCCGGTGATCGCCGACGGTGGCATCAAGTTCTCGGGCGACCTGGCCAAGGCGCTGGCGGCCGGGGCGAGCTGCGCCATGGTCGGCTCGCTGCTCGCGGGCACGGACGAAAGCCCGGGCGAGGTGTTCCTCTACCAGGGCCGCAGCTACAAGTCCTATCGCGGCATGGGCTCGGTCGGCGCGATGGCGCGGGGCTCGGCCGACCGCTATTTCCAGCAGGAAGTGAACGACTCGCTGAAGCTGGTGCCCGAGGGCGTCGAGGGCCGCGTGCCCTACAAGGGCGCGGCCGGCACGGTGATCCACCAGCTCGTCGGCGGCCTGCGCGCGGCGATGGGCTACACGGGCAATGCATCGATCGCCGACCTGCGGAAGAATGCGAAGTTCCTGCGCATCACCAACGCCGGTCTGCGTGAAAGCCATGTGCACGACATCATCGTCACGCGCGAGGCGCCGAATTACCGCGCCGATGGCTAGGCTCGCACGAGCACGTGACCGGTGACGCCCGGCGCGCGCATCCAGGAGGCGATCGAGCTGCTGCAGGCGATCGACGCCGCGCCCAAGGCGCCGGCCGACCGCGTCGCCTCGAGCTATTTCCGCAGCCGCCGCTATGTGGGCGCGAAGGATCGCGCGGCGATCCAGGGCGTCGTCTACGACGTGCTTCGCCGGCGCGCGCAGCTCGACTGGTGGCTCACGCGCGTCGAGATCGCGGACCCATCGCCGCGCGGCCGTGTTCTCGCCTGCCTCGCCAAGATCACCCAGTGGCCCGGCGCGGATATCGAGGCGGCCTTCTCCGGCGCTCGCCATGCGCCCCCGCGCCTGACGCCGGAAGAGAGCCAGGCGCTGCGCCGGCTGACGGGCGGGCGCAGGCCCGCAGACGTCGATGCGATCGACCATCCCGACCAGCCGGCGGAGATCCGCGGCAACGTGCCGGGCTGGATCGCGCCGGCCCTGTCCCAGGCCTTCGGCGATCGCCTCGGCGACGAATTGCGCGCCTTGCTGGAGCCGGCGACGGTCGACCTGCGCGTCAATGCGCTGAAGACGACGCGCGACGAAGCCCTGTCTCGGTTGCGCAGCGAGGGCGTGACGGCGGAGCCGACGTCGCTGTCGCCGCTCGGCCTGCGCCTGGTCGGGCGCCGGCCGCTGGGCGAGACCGGCAGCTTCAAGGACGGCATCGTCGAGGTGCAGGATGAGGGCTCGCAGCTCGTGGCCCTGTTGGTCGACGCCAAGCCTGGGATGCGCGTGGTCGATTTCTGCGCCGGGGCTGGCGGCAAGGCGCTGGCGATCGCGGCGGGCATGGACAACAAGGGGCATGTCGTGGCCTGCGACGTCTCGGCCAAGCGGCTCGAGGCCTCGGGCAAGCGCCTGCGCCGTGCCGGCGTCCACAACGTCGAGCGCAAGCTCTTGGAGGACGAGAGCGACAAGTGGGTGAAGCGCCACAAGCACGCCTATGACCGCGTGCTGGTCGACGCGCCCTGCACCGGCATCGGCACCTGGCGGCGCAACCCCGACGGTCGCTGGAGCCTAGATCCCAAGGACCTGGAAGAGTTGGTGCCGAAGCAGGCCCGCATCCTCGCCAGCGCCGCGCGGCTGGTGAAGCCGGGCGGGCGGCTGGTCTACGCGACCTGCTCGCTGCTGCCGGCCGAGAACGAGAGGCAGGTCGAGGGATTCCTGGCGGCGCATCCCGACTTCGCGCCCGTGCCGCTGGAAGCCCTGTGGCCGGCGGTCGGCGCCGGCCCGGTTCCCTGCGCCGGGCCCTATCTGCACCTGACGCCGGCGCGCCACGGTACGGACGGGTTCTTTGCGGCGGTGCTGGAGCGCAAGTCCACGCAACACTTGGTCGAGCAAGCCCCTAGGCCGGCTTCCGGGAATCATGCTAGCCATGGCCATGACGACCATCCGTGACGCGCGTGCCGACGACGCCCCGGCGATTGCCAGGGTGCATGTCGCGACTTGGCGCACGACCTATCCCGGCCTTATTCCCGATTCGATCCTGGTCGGCATGTCCGTCGAGCGGCACGAGGCGATGTGGCAGCGCTCGATCGCGAACCCGAGCGGCGACGCGGTGGTGGTGGCCGAGCATCCGGCCGACGGCGTGGTGGGCTTCGCGAGCTGCGGCCCGCTGCGCGGCCTGGCGCTGCCCTTTGCCGGCGAGGTCTACACGCTCTACGTCGCGCAGGATCACCAGGGCCGCGGCCTCGGCCGCCGGCTGCTGGCGCGCAGCTTCGGCATCCTGCTCGAGCGCGGCTATCCCTCGGCGATCGTCTGGGTGCTTGCGACCAATCCGTCGCGCTTTTTCTACCGCGCGCTCGGGGGCGAGCATGCGGCCGATCGCACCGAGGCGCTGTGGGGCGTGCTGATGGACGAGACCGCGTTCGGCTGGCGCGACCTGCGCCTGGCGCTGTCCTCGGACCGCTTCGCCGTGGCGCCGCCCGCCGACGACTTCTAGACGACAAGGCCATCAAGGACCCATGACCGATCGCATCCTCATCCTCGACTTCGGCTCGCAAGTGACCCAGCTGATCGCCAGGCGCCTGCGCGAGAGCGGCGTCTACTGCGAGATCCACCCCTTCAACCGCATGGACGATGCCGCGATCCGCGCCTTCGCTCCCAAGGCGGTGATCCTGTCCGGCGGCCCGGCCTCGGTGACCGAGGTCGACACGCCGCGCGCGCCCGACCTGGTGTTCAAGCTCGACGTGCCGGTGCTCGGCATCTGCTACGGCCAGCAGGCCATGTGCGCCCAGCTCGGCGGCACGGTCGAGACCAGCGACCACCGCGAGTTCGGCAAGGCCGATGTCGAGGTCAAGGCGCCGTCGAAACTGTTCGAGGGCCTGTGGGACAAGGGCGGGCAATACCAGGTGTGGATGAGCCACGGCGACCGCGTGACCCGCCTGCCGCCGGGCTTCCGCGTCATCGCCACCAGCCCCGGCGCGCCCTTCGCGATCCTGGCCGACGAGGAGCGCAAGTTCTACGGCGTGATGTTCCATCCCGAGGTCGTGCACACGCCCGATGGCGGCCGCCTGCTGGAGAATTTCGCCAAGCGCATCGCCGGGGTCAAGGGCGACTGGACGATGAAGGCGTTCCGCGCCCAGGCGATCGAGGCGATCCGCCGGCAGGTCGGCAAGGGCAAGGTGATCTGCGGCCTGTCGGGCGGGGTCGACTCCTCGGTCGCCGCGGTGCTGATCCACGAGGCGATCGGCGACCAGCTCACCTGCATCTTTGTCGACCACGGCCTGCTGCGCCAGGGCGAGAGCGAGGAAGTGGTGCGCCTGTTCCGCGGCCACTACAACATCCCGCTGGTGCATCGCGACGCCTCCGACCTTTTCCTCGGGCGCCTTGCCGGCGTCTCCGATCCCGAGCAGAAGCGCAAGATCATCGGTTCGACGTTCATCGACGTGTTCGACGAGGAAGCTCACAAGATCGGCGGCGCCGACTTCCTGGCCCAGGGCACGCTCTATCCCGACGTGATCGAGTCGGTGTCGTTCTCGGGCGGCCCGTCGGTGACGATCAAGTCGCACCACAATGTCGGCGGGCTGCCCGAACGCATGAAGCTGAAGCTGGTCGAGCCGCTGCGCGAGCTGTTCAAGGACGAGGTGCGCGACCTGGGGCGCGAGCTGGGCCTGCCCGAGACGCTGGTGGGCCGCCATCCCTTCCCGGGGCCGGGCCTGGCGATTCGCGTGCCCGGCACGATCGACCGCGCGAAGCTCGACATCCTGCGCAAGGCCGACGCGATCTATCTGGAGGAAATCCGCAAATCAGGCCTCTACGACAAGATATGGCAGGCCTTCGCCGTGCTGTTGCCCGTACGCACCGTGGGCGTGATGGGCGACGGCCGTACGTACGACCAGGTCTGCGGCCTGCGCGCCGTCACCTCGACCGATGGCATGACGGCCGAGTCCTATCCCTTCGAGCACGCCTTCCTGGCCCGCGTCGCGACCCGGATCATCAATGAAGTCAAGGGCATCAACCGCGTGGTCTACGACGTGACGTCGAAGCCGCCCGGGACGATCGAGTGGGAATAGCAGGCGCCAGCCCTGTCAGAACGGCAGCCGGCCGTTGTCCTTCACTTCCTTCATGACGAAGAAGGTCCGGGTCTGCCGCACGCCGGGCAGCGCGATCAGCTTCTGGCCGTGCAGCTTGTTGAAGTCGGCGATGTCGCGCACCCGGATCTTGAGCAGGTAGTCGAAGTCGCCCGCCACCAAGTGGCAGTCGAGCACGTCCTTGATCTGCACCGCCGCGCCCTCGAACGCCGCGAAGCTCTCGGGCGTCGAGCGGTCGAGCACGACGCCAACCAGCACCAGGGCGCCCAGCCCCACCGCCTCGGGCGCGACCTCCGCGCGTACGCCGGTGATGTAGCCCTCGTCGAACAGGCGCTGCGTGCGCCGATGGCAGGTGGCGGCGCTGACACTGGCACGCGACGCCAGTTCGGCGTTGGTCAGCCGGCCGTCGGCCTGCAGCGCGCGCAGGATCTTCAGGTCGATCCGGTCGAGCACTGGCGTGGAAGAATCTTCCATGAATGCCCCATTTTATTGAAGACATATCAAGCATAGAGCGTCAACTTCTAGCAGAAACGCGCAGATTTCGAAACGCTTCGGGAGCACCTTTCGCCGGGGATGGCGCAGGATCTGCCGATCAGCCATGACGGAGGCCGGCGATGTCCCTGCTCGCGAAATTCGACCGCTATCCGCTCACCTTCGGCCCAACGCCGATCGAGCACCTGCCGCGCCTCTCGGCGGCGCTCGGCGGCAAGGTTCAGGTGTACGCCAAGCGCGACGACTGCAATTCGGGCCTGGCCATGGGCGGCAACAAGCTGCGCAAGCTCGAGTACATCGTGCCGGACGCGATCGCGTCGGGGGCCGACACGCTGGTGTCGATCGGGGGCGTGCAGTCGAACCACACGCGCATGGTGGCGGCGACGGCGGCGAAGATCGGGATGAAGTGCCTGGTCATTCAGGAGAAGTGGGTGCCGCACTACGACGCGGTCTACGACCGGGTCGGCAACATCCTGATGACGCGGCTGATGGGCGCCGACAGCCGCCTGGTCGATGCCGGGTTCGACATCGGCATCCGCCAGAGCTGGGAGGACGCGATCCGGTCGGTCAAGGACGCGGGCGGCAAGCCCTATGCGATCCCGGCCGGCGCCTCGGTGCACAAATATGGCGGCCTCGGCTATGTCGGCTTTGCCGAGGAGGTGGCCGCGCAGGAGAAAGCGCTCGGCTTCGCCTTCGACTACATCATCGTCTGCGTGGTCACCGGCTCGACCCAGGCGGGCATGATCGTCGGCTTTGCGGCGCAGGACAGGGCGGCGCGGGTGATCGGGATCGATGCGTCCGGAACCCTGGCGCAGACCCGGGCGCAGGTGCGCCAGATCGTCGAGGATACGGCGAGGCTCGTCGGCCTGGGCCGCGCCGTGCGCGAGGACGAGATCGTGATCAATCCCGACTACGCCTATCCGGCCTATGGCGTACCGTCCGAGGAGACCAACGACGCGATCCGACTCGCCGCGCGGACCGAGGCGATGATCACCGACCCGGTCTACGAGGGGAAGTCGATGCAGGGCATGATCGACTTGGCGCGCAAGGGTTTCTTTCCAGAAGGTTCCAGAGTGCTATACGCTCATCTCGGCGGCGCCCCGGCGCTGAACGGCTACAGCTACTATTATCGGGAGGGCTGAGCCCGCATCAGCCGCTCGTAGCGCTTCACCACCCGCTCGCGCTTCAGGCGCGACAGGCGCAGGATCCAGAAGATGCCGTCGAGCTGGTCGATCTCGTGCAGGTGGCAGACCGCGCGCAGGCCGTCGGCTTCCTCCATGTGCGTCGTGCCGTCGAGGTCCTGGTAGCGCACCCGGACGCGGGCGCTGCGCTCGACCTCCTCGGCGACGCCCGGCATCGAGACGCTGCCTTCCTGGCGTCGGGCGATCTCGCCGGAGGCCCACTCGATCGCGGGATTGACGTAGGTCCGCGCCTCCGCGTCCGGCGCGAGCTGGAGCACGACGACGCGCCGCGCGACGCCGATATGCGGCGCGGTGATGCCGATGCCCTCGGCAGCGCGCATCGTGTCGAGCATGTCGGCGGCCAGGCGCCGCAGGTCGTCGTCGAACACCGTCACGGGCACGGCGGGCTGGCGCAGGCGTGGATCGGGGAACTGCAGGATCGGCAGGACGGTCATGGCGGCTGCCTCACGCCAGTTCGGCGCCGCGCTCGGCCAGCAGGTCGCGCAGCACGGAGCGGTGGCAGCGCGCCTCGTTCTCGCAGTAGCAGCCGACCGAGAAGGCGGCGTCGCGGGACAGGGCGGCGAGCAGGTCTAGCGTCCGGCTGGCCGCCGGCGCGTTCATCTCGGCGCGAAACGACTTGGCGAAACCGTTCCACTGGGCGTCCGTCGCGGCCGCCTGGGCACGCTTCACCAAGTCCGCGCTCGGCGCCAGCTCCGGGTACCAGACGTCGAACCAGTTCTCGGCGGCGTAGCGCTCCTTGCGCACCCCGCGCGGCAGGCGGCGGACGGTGCCGATCCGCGTGCCCTCGCCGGGCAGGCGCTTCGTGCCGAGGCGAACGATGCGGACAGGCATGGCGAACTCGCGCGTTGTCGACCGGGAACCCGCCGGACTTTAGGCCGGGGCGCGAGCCGGCGCCAAGGGGCGCGGTGTTTCCCTGGGGCGTCCTTTGCGTTATGCATCCGGCATGCAGGGGACGACCACGCGTGGGTGAGGGCGCATTGTCGCCGCCGGAGGCGCTGCGCCAGGCGGTGGCGCAGCACCAGGCCGGACGGCTGGACGAAGCGGAGCGGCTTTACGGCCTGGTCCTGTCCACCCATCCCCGCCAGGTCGACGCGCTGCATCTGCTGGGCGTCGTGGCGATGCAGCGCGGCCGGTTCAACGAGGCAGAGCGGTTGATCGGCCAGGCCGTGGCGCTCAAGCCGGATTTCGTGGCGGCGCACTACAACCTCGGCAACGCCCGGCGCCAAGCGGAGCGGCTGGACGAGGCGCTGGCGAGCTACGACCGCGCCGTGGCGCTGAAGCCCGACTACGGCGAGGCGCATTTTAACCGCGCCAACACGCTCGCCGCGCTGCGACGGCTGCAGGAGGCGCTGGCCGGCTTCGACGCCGCGATCCGCCTGCTGCCGCAGCTCGCCGAGGCGCACAACAACCGCGGCACGGTGCTGAAGGATCTGGGCCGGCCCGCCGACGCCTTGGACGGCTACGACCGCGCGACCGCGCTGAAGCCGGACTTCGCCGAGGCGCACTACAACGGCGGCGTGGCTTTGGAGGCGTTGCGGCGGCCGCAGGAGGCGCTGGCGCGCTTCGATCGCGCCTTGGCGCTGAAGCCCGCCATGGCCGACGCGCTGAACCGCCGCGGCAACGTGCTGCTGGAATTGCGCCGGCCGGTCGAGGCGGCCGAGGGCTTCCGGCGCCTGGTGGCGATCGCGCCCGATCATCCCTACGCGATCGGACGCCTGCACCACGCGATGCTGCATTGCTGCGACTGGTCCGAGCATGCCGCGCTGACGAGGCGCGTCGAGCAGGCGGTGCTTGCCGGAAAGCGCGCGGCGATGCCGTTCTCGTTCCTGGCGGTCAGCGCCTCGCCCGCGGCGCACCGGCGCTGCGCCGAGACCTTCGCCGCCGATCAGTTCCCCGCCGCGGCCGTTCCGCTATGGCGCGGCGAGCGCTACACGCACGACCGGATCCGGCTCGCCTATCTCTCGGCCGATTTTCGCGATCATCCCGTGCCGATCCTGCTGGCCGGCGTGCTGGAGCGGCACGACCGCGCGCGGTTCCAGACCATCGGCGTATCGCTCGCCCCGGACGACGGCAGCCGGATGCGACGCCGGCTGGAGGGCGCGTTCGAAACCTTCATCGACGCCACCGCGATGAGCGACCGCGCCGTCGCCGAGAAGCTGCGGGCGATGGAGGCCGACATCCTGGTCGACATCTCGGGCTTCACCCAGGGCGTCCGGACGGGAATCCTGGCGCAGCGTCCGGCGCCGGTGCAGGTGAACTACCTGGGGTTCCCCGGCACGATGGGCGCGCCCTATATCGACTACATCCTGGCCGACGCGACCGTCGTGCCGCCGGGGGAGAGCCGGCATTTCAGCGAGCAGGTGGTCCATCTGCCCGACGCCTACCAGGCGAACGACGACCGGCGCGCCATCGCGACGGCCGCGCCGACCCGCGCCGAGGCGGGCCTGCCGCCACAGGGCTGCGTCTTCTGCTGCTTCAACAAGAACTACAAGATCATGCCGGACATCTTCGATGTCTGGATGCGCCTGCTGCGCCGGGTCGAGGGCAGCGTGCTGTGGCTGCTCGAGGCGCACAGCGCGGCCTCGGACAACCTGCGGCGCGAAGCGGCCGTGCGCGGCGTCGATCCCGCGCGCCTGGTCTTCGCGCCCAGGGTACGGCCGGACCAGCACCTGGCACGCCACGCGATGGCCGATTTGTTCCTCGACACGCTGCCCTACAACGCCCACACCACGGCCAGCGACGCGCTCTGGGCCGGACTGCCGCTCGTCACCTGCACCGGCACCGCCTTCCCCGGCCGCGTGGCGACGAGCCTGCTGCGCGCGGCCGGTTTGCAGGAACTCGTTACGACCGATCTTGCCGCGTATGAGGCGCTGGCGCTGCGCCTGGCGACCGAGCCGAGTTTTCTGGCCGACGTCCGGTCGAAGCTCGCGGCCAACCGTGCGACCTGCGCGCTGTTCGACACCGACCGCATGCGCCGGCACCTCGAGCAGGCCTACGCGACCATGCACGCGCGCAGCCAGCGCGGCGAGGCGCCGCATAGTTTCGCGGTCGGCTAAGTTCGGCGCAGCAGCTCGGCGGCCTCGTCCAGGCCGCGCTTGCGGGCGACCTGCTCGGCGGTCTCGCCCTCCTTGCTCGTGAGGCGCGGATCGGCGCCGTGGGCGAGCAGCAGCGCGGCCATGTCCGCCGCCTGGGCCTCGTCGTCCGGCAGGCAGAACAGCGGCCGTATGCCGTATCTCGGATCGGGCGCGTTGGCGAGTTTCGGCTCCGCGGCGAGCAGTTCCCGGAGGCGGTCCGCCAGCGCGAGATAGGCGAGGTGGATCGCGTCGCGGCTGCGCGATGCCAGGATTTCGGCGATGTCGCGATGGCCGAAATGCGCGGCGAAGCCCAGCGCGCCGCCGCCGACACCCTTGGTCGGCCGGTCGATATCGGCGCCGCGCTCCGCCAGCAGCTTCACCACGGTGGGCGCGTTGCCCTGGATGGCCGCCTGGATGCCGCGCAGCTCGTCGGCGTCCATCACGTCGGGCGACATGCCCAGGTCGAGCAGCAGGGCCACGACATCCGCCCTGTTCTTGCGCGCCGCCGCGATCATCGGGGCCGCGTTTCCGAGGCATTCGGAATGCGCGCGCGCCAGGGCCGCCGCCGTGTCGCGGTCGAGCAGCATGCAGGCGGCTTCGAACGCCGCCTGGCCCTGCAGCGGAACCGCCGGCGCGCCGTGGCGCTCCAGCAGCGCCGCCATGGCGCCGTGGCCATAGACCAGGGCTTCCTCGCGCAAGGGGCGGCCGGAATAGGAATGGATACCTGCGGCGTTCGCGCCATGCTGCAGCAGCCATTCCGCGCGCTTCAGGTGGTTATACGCGACGGCATTGCCGAGCAGGTAGTCGAGCATGCTCATCATGAAGCGGCCGCCATACGGCTGGTCGCGCCACTTCTGCGTCACGCCCTGGCGTTCGCATTCGGACCAGAGCAATTCGTTCCAGCCCGTCTCGTCGCGGGTGATCGAGGTGTTGTAGAGCGCCTGGGTGTCGTAGGGATCGGCGCCGCGGGCGAAGAGCAGCGCGGCGAACTCCCTGGCGCGGGGATGCGTCGCCTTGTCGCCTTCGCCCAGGCCGATGATCCCGCACAGCGCCGTGAACGGGTTCTTCCAGCCGTCGTCGAACCACGCCTTGGGATCGGCGCCGCGATCGAGCAGGCGCTCGGCGATGGCGAGGCTGTGCGTATCGCCGCCCGGCAGGCGCGCATAGGCGAGGTAGAGCAGCGGCTCCCAGCCGAGCGGGCCGCCCTTGGTGTTGACGAGGGCAGGATCCTCGCGCAGCAGGCGGTCGACCTCGGCAAGGTCGCCAAACGCGACGGCGGTGTAGATGTTCTCCCGCGCCAGGCCGGGATTGCGCGCGGCGAGGCGCAGCGCGGCGGTCCTGTCGCCCTGCCAGCAATGACGCAGCACGATCTCCACCTGCTCGGCGCGGCCGAGGCGACCCAGAGCCAGGTCGGCCACGGCCGCCTTCAGCGCGCTCCAGTCCGCGGCGCCGTATTCCCGGGCGAGCGCGTGCTGCACGTCGCGCAACACCGGCTCCGCCGGCGCCTTGGGATAGGCGGCGAGCAGGCGCGCGCGCGCCGTGGCGTCGCCGGCGCGGAGCGCCTTGAGCCAGCGCTTGGCGGTGTTGCGGAGCTTGTCGAGGGAGGCGTTCGGCGAAAGCCGCTTGGGCATGGTCCATCCTTCCGTGATGCCTGGGATCCGCTTAAGCAGGCCGGAAGAAGGTTCGACGGAGCGAAGTCGACCGATTGGGTGGAAGCAGGCTTCCTTGCCGCGGACAGGAGGCGCCCCAACGCGCACTGCGGGCGAATTTCGCGTAGGATCGGTACGAAGTCAACCGGCGCGAGGCGAGTTCCCGTCCATGGCAAAAGCGATCACGATCTACGGCATCAAGAACTGCGACACGATGAAGAAGGCGCGCGCCTGGCTCGACGGCAAGGGCATCGCCTACAGCTTTCACGACTACAAGACGGCCGGCATCGACCGGAAGCGGCTGGAGGCCTGGGCCAGGGACGTAGGCTGGGAGGTGCTGCTCAACCGCGCCGGCACGACCTTCCGCAAGCTGCCCGAGGCCGAGCGCGAGGGCGTCACCGAGAAGAAGGCGATCGCGCTGATGGAGGCGCAGCCCTCGATGATCAAGCGCCCGGTGCTCGATGTCGGCGACAAGCTCCTGGTCGGCTTCAAGCCCGATTCCTACCAGAAGGCGCTTGGCTAGCCTCACTGGAAGTTGCGCCCCTTCGGCATCGCCCGGGCCGCTGCTTCCGCGTAGCTTAGGTCGTGGCGCAGGTTGCGCGGATGGCCGCGGATGTCGGGCGCGGGCGGCCGGCGCGCCTCGTCGGCGGGCGTGAGCGGGTTGACGAAGGGCTCGGCCGAGAGCCGGGCGAGCAGCGGGCTCAGATCTTCGATGCGGTCGGCGATCACGTGGATGACGCCGCTTTCGCTCTGCACCTTGCCCTCGACGCCGCACAGCCGCGCGCCCAGCACCTCGGCCCGAAACATCTCGAAGACGCGCGGCCAGACCACGACGTTGGCGACATGGGTTTCGTCCTGCAGCGTCATGAAGATCACGCCCGAGGCCGTGCCCGGGCGCTGGCGCACCAGCACCAGCCCCGCGACGCGCACCCGCGCGCCGTCCTTCACGCTTTCCAGGCGCTCCGACGGGATGACCTTGCGCCGGTCGAGCTCGCCGCGTAGCAGCGCCAGCGGGTGTGTCTTCAAGGACAGGCGCAGCGTCCGGTAGTCCTCGACCACCTGCTCGCCGAGCGGCATCGCCGGCAGGGCGAAGTCGGCCTCGCGCGTCGGGTCGGCGGGCTGCTCGGCGAAAAGCGGCAGGTCCTCCTGCCCGCCGACGCGGTTCAAGCCCCGCGCGGCCCACAGCGCGTCGCGCCGGTCGAGGCCCAGCGAGCGGAACGCATCGGCCTCGGCCAGCGCCTCGATCGTCGCTGGCGCCAGCCCGCCGCGCAGCCACAGATCGCGCACCGAGTCGTAGCCGCGCCCGCGCGCCGCGACCAGGCGCTGCATGTCGTCTTCGCGTAACCCGTCGATCTGGCGGAAGCCCAGGCGCAGCGCCTGCGTCGTGCGGAGGTCGGCGCGCTGGCCTGCATGGCGGGCGTGCAGCCGGCCTTGCGTGGGAGCCTCCTCCAGCGCGTTGTCCCAGGCCGAATGGTTGATGTCGGGCGGCCGGGCCTCGACGCCGTGCTCCTCGGCGTCGCGCACGATCTCGGCCGGGGCGTAGAAGCCCATGGGCTGGGCGTTGAGCAGCGACGTCGCGAAGACGTCCGGGTAGTGGCACTTCACCCAGGCCGAGGCATAGACCAGCAGCGCAAAGCTGGCGGCGTGGCTCTCGGGAAAGCCGTATTCG
>JAEULC010000132.1 GCA_016792605.1 Rhodospirillales bacterium | reverse complement strand
TCGTGCAACCGCGCGAAGAGCCGCGCTGGATCAAGGAATTAGCAGCCAACTGCCCGCCGGCGCTGGTCCGGACGCGACAGGATTATGGTGCGGCGCACCATAGGCAGGTGACAATAAGGTGTCAACGGGACGGGGCGCCTTGTGCCCATTTCACGGGCGTTGCCGGCGCAGATCAGCTCAGCGCGTGGCGCCGGGAACCCACAGAACGTCCCGCTTTCCCCGCGCGTTGCAGTGCCGTGCCAACACGAACAGCAGATCGCTCAATCGGTTAGCATAGCGCAGCGCGGCTGGATTAACGGTTTCGCGCGTCATCAGCAGGGTGATGTCGCGTTCGGCCCGGCGGGCGACGGTGCGGGCGAGGTGCAGATGGGCCGAGGCCGCCGTCCCGCCAGGCAATATGAAGGACTTGAGCGGGGCCAGCCCGGCGTTGAGCCGGTCGATCTCCTGCTCCAGGCGTTCGACCTGGGCGTCGACGATGCGCAGCGCTCCCTGCGCCTTGCGCCCGGTCTCGGGCGTGCAGAGATCGGCGCCGAGGTCGAACAGGTCGTTCTGGATCCGGGCCAGGATCGCGTCGGTCTTCCGGTCGCGCTTGGTGTGCAGGCGCACCAGGCCGATCGCCGCGTTGGCCTCGTCGACCGTGCCATAGGCCTGGACGCGCAGGTCGTGCTTCCGGACCCGCCTGCCGTCGCCCAGCGAGGTCAGCCCCTTGTCGCCGCCGCGCGTGTAGATGCGGGTGAGCTGCACCATCGGTTCAATCCATCGACTTCAGCATCAGCATCAACAGCGCCACGATCGCCAGCGCGACCGCCTGCAGTCCCACGCGCCAGCGCATCAGCTTGTTCGACCGCTGCGGATCGCCGCCGCGCAGCATGCCGACGACGCCCATCAGCAGCACGACCGCGACGGCGACCAGCGCCAGGATCAGGAAAACGGTGAGGAGGGTTTTCATTGCGCCCGGTTATACCGCGTCGGAGGTGCAGGTGAAATCGTCGCGCTTCGCTGCCGCCTTGCGCAGCAGCGCGACATAGCGCGCTAGGCGCGCGTCAGCCCTGGCGACATTGCGCAGGTCGATCGTGACCGGCCCCTTCACGTCGCGGGTCAGGCAGTCCCACAGCGCGTCGAGGTTGCGGCCGTAGTGCGCGGGCAGGCCCAGGCCCTTCGCCAGCGCGTCGTGCAGCGCGGCTTCGTCCTTGATCGCAGCGAAGTCGAGGATCACGCGCGTCACTTCGGCACCTCGTGGAAGCTCAGATAGTGGTCGGTGCTGACGAAGCGCAGCCCGTCGTTGGAGTAGACCAGCCGGTCGGCGTTGCGCCTGCCGCAGGCGAAGTCGAGGTCGGCCTCGTACCAGCGCCGGCCGCGCTTCTCGGGCAGCAGGCGTTCGCGGTTCGAGAAGCGGTCGCCGCCGATCGCGGCCGCGGGCGCGATGCGGCAGAGGTCGGTGCCGGGCCGCCAGCCGAATTTCGCCGCCTCGTCCTTGCGGATGTAGTGTCGTGGCAGCTTTCCGGTACGGTCGATGGTCTGCACCGTCGCCACGAACCCGTCGAGGTCCCGCAACCCGATGCGCTTGGCGAAGCTACGCAGGACGGCATCGTCCGCCGCCAGGGCGGGGAAGGCGAGGACCGCGATCAGGAAGGCGAGAAACAGGCGTCGCATCAGACCAGCTTCGCCGCCCGGGCGATCCGCAGCAAGCCCTGCGCCGCCGCGTCCGGCGTGCCGGGCGCGGACATGATCGAGCGGCGCGCCAGCGCGGCGACGTAGAGGTCGGACAGGGCCGCGCCGCCGATGACCGAGACGCGGTCGGGCGCCCGGCCGAGCCAGGCGACGGCCTCGGCGATCTCGCTGCCGATCATCAGGCCGCTGAGATAGGACGACAGCGCCTCGCCCTTCACCTGGTCGAACAGGCCCAGGGTGCGGGTGCTGAACAGGCGGTGCAGCAGCCCGCCGCGCCCGTCCGGCGGCTTGGCGCCGTGGTCGACGCCGCGCGCGAAAGCGGACGCGTCGGAAGCAGTACCGGTCATCAGCCGGCCCAGGATCGTGTGGTCCTTCATCGCCGCGAAGGCTTCGCCGGTCATGAAGGTGGCGAAGCGGCCGATCCGGCCGTCCTCGACCAGGACCCATTTGCTATGCGTGCCCGGCAGCACGGCGACGCCGTTCTGGCCCGGGCCGAACTGGCCGAGGATCTGGGTCTCCTCGCCGCGCATCACGTCGGGCACGCCGTCGGCGTCGATCACGTTCATCCCGGGCACGATGCGGAACGGGCCCAACGGCGTCTCGACCGGCGTCAGCGCCGCGGCCAGTGCGTCGAGGCCCGCCGGGCAGGCGGCGTAGGACGCCTCGCGCCAGCCCTGGCGGCTGCCGATCATGCCGCAGCCGATCGCCGGCATGGCTGCATTGCGCCGCAGCCATGGCCCGACGATCCGTCCGTATACACCGGCGAAGTCGCCGTCCTTGACCTGCAGGATGCCTTGCGGTTCCTCCGCGCGCGCGATGATTTGGCCATCGCCGCCAAGCAGATAGGCGCGCAGGCTCGACGTGCCCCAGTCCAGGGCGACGAGGCGGGGAGCGACGTTTTCTATCATATAAGAGACTTCACGATTTTTCTTCCGGGGCTAACTCCACATTAATACCTTTCGGGCAGGATCACATCGTCCGACGCCCGAAGAGGGTCTCCGTTGCGGCTGAGGGGCCGAACGCGGAGCGGTGGCGCGGACCCGGCCTGCACGATGCGGCCGCATCCACGCAAGACGCAGCTCGATCTACGCTGGCACGAGGGATTGCCGGGTCATGGCTGGTTTCACTCGCAGGATCGCGCAAAGCGCGCATCGCCGCGGCGGAACGATGATCGCCCCCTCGCTGCTGATGACGCTGGTCGAGGCGTCCCGGTTTCGCGCGTCGTCGCGGCGCGTGCTGCTCTGCCGTCGATCCGTCGCGGACCGCCGGCAAGCAGGAGAGCGACAGGAAACACAGCTTCGCGCGGCGTGAACGCGTTCCTCCCCCCAAGCGAACACGCCCGTGAAAACGGGGGACCGGCCTGGCCGGTCCCCCACCTTATCTCCC
>JAEULC010000111.1 GCA_016792605.1 Rhodospirillales bacterium | reverse complement strand
TGATCCACCGCGACGACCTGGTGCTCGACACATGACGGCGGCGCTGACGCACGACCTCGAAGCCGAGATGCGCCGCATCGGCGAGGCCGCGCGCGCCGCGTCGCGCGTGCTCATGACCGCCGCGCCGGAGAGCAAGACCCGCGCGCTGAAGGCGGCGGCGTTGGCGATCCGGGCGAAGGCGGCGGACATCATCGTCGCCAATCGCCAAGACGTGGCCGAGGCCCAGCGCAACGGGCTTGCCGCGCCGCTGGTCGACCGGCTGATGCTCGACGCCAAGCGCGTGGAGGCGATCGCGAGCGCGCTGGACGATATCGCGGCGCTGCCGGATCCGGTGGGCACCGAGCTGGCGCGCTGGCAGCGTCCCAATGGTCTCGACATCGCGCGGGTGCGCGTGCCCCTGGGCGTCATCGGCATCATCTACGAGTCGCGGCCGAACGTGACCGCCGATGCCGGCGGCCTGTGCCTGCGCGCCGGCAATGCCTGCATCCTGCGTGGCGGGTCGGAGAGCTTTCATTCCTCGCGCGCCATTGCCGACTGCCTGGCCGAGGGACTGCGCGCGGCGAACCTGCCGGAAGCCGCGATCCAGCTCGTACCCACGCGCGACCGTGCCGCGGTCGGGCTGATGCTCACCATGCCCGAGCAGATCGACGTCATCATCCCGCGCGGCGGCAAGTCGCTGGTCGAGCGGGTGATGCGCGAAAGCCGCGTGCCTGTCCTGGCGCATCTCGAGGGCAACTGCCACGTCTATGTCGACGGCGCGGCCGACCTCGCCATGGCGCGCCAGGTCGCGCTCAACGCCAAGATGCGCCGCACCTCGGTGTGCGGCGCGGCCGAGACGCTGTTGGTCGACGCGAAGGTGGCGCAGTCGCACCTGAAGCCGCTGGTGACCGACCTGCTCGACGCGGGTTGCGCCGTGCGCGGCGACAAGGCGGCGCAGGCCGTCGATCCGCGCGTGACGCCGGCCAGCGACAAGGACTGGGATACCGAGTTCCTGGACGCGATCATCGCGGTGAAGCTGGTGGACGGCGTGCAAGGGGCGATCGACCACGTCAACCGCCACGGCTCGCATCACACGGACAGCATCGTCACGGAGGACGCGGCGGCGGCGGAGAAGTTCCTGCGCGAGGTCGACAGCGGCATCGTGCTCCTGAACGCATCGACCCAGTTCGCCGACGGCGGCGAGTTCGGCATGGGCGCGGAGATCGGCATCTCCACCAACCGCCTGCACGCGCGCGGCCCCGTGGGCGCCGAGCAGCTCACCAGCTTCAAGTACGTCGTGCGCGGAAAGGGCCAGGTCCGGCCCTAGCGGCTCTTACGCCGCCGCTGCCCCGTGGTGCGCCAGGGTCTCGTTCACCGCGGCGCAGATGTCGCGCAGCGTGAAGGGCTTGGCGATCACCTTGTGGATCAGCGCTTCCAGATTGTGGGCGCGCTGCCGCTCGGCGGCGTAGCCGGTCATCATCAGGATCGGCAGCGAGGGTTGGTCCTTCGACACCTTCAGCGCCAGCGCGATGCCGTCCATGCCGGGCATCACGATGTCGGTGATCAGGAGGTCGAAGCTGTGCGCCGCGAGTGCTTCGATCGCGCCCAGGCCGTCGTCGACTGCGGTCACGTCGTGGCCGCTATGGGCCAGGGCGCGACGAACGAATTCACGAACCGCCGGATCGTCCTCTGCCAACAGAATGCGTGCCATGTCATCTCCGAGACGCGCGCGCCAGCCTCTACGTGGGCGGCTGCGCCTTTATCAGCATTTTAGCGATCCTCGCATGGCTTCCGGTCCTACTGCAGCGCCGGAACCCGCTGATTTGTAAGATTAACGCTAAAATCCTTGCTGAAAGGTTAAGGACTCCGGGTGCGGTGGTAAGAATTCGCCCTTTGTTCGTTAAGGCGCAGTAACCAGCCCGTGTTCAACCCGGGGCTATCCACAATGTGGCTGAAAATCTGTGGACGAGGGGCGTCTTCAGCTTCCGGGCGTCGCGAAGGTCACCTTCACGTCCGTCGCGTCCATCGACGGCGCGCGCAGCGTCGTCTCGAATTTCACCCGCTGGCCGGGTTCCACCTTCTCGGCCTTGGCGGCGAAGGTCCAGTTCTGTACCTCGCGATTGTCGGCCGCCAGCAGGGCGCCGCGCAGCGGCGGAATGATCCGGACCTTGGCCGCGGTGTTCACCACCTCGCCCGAGACGACCAACATCTGAACCGTGCCCTCGCTGCGCCGGGCGGTGCTGACATTCTCGAAGCCCAGGCCTTCCGATTCGGCCTCTTCGCCCGCAAGCCCGATCGCGCCCAGGATGCCGGCGACCAGCTTGTTCTTGCCCAGCTCGCCGCCGCGGAGCGCCATCGCCCCCAGACCGGCGAGACCGAGGACGGCGACCAGGATCAGCAGCATGGCGACCAAGCGCTTGCCGCTGCGCCGCTTCGGCGGCGCCACGACGCGGGGCCCGGTGGCCGGCTTGGGCGCTTCCGTGGCGGGCTGGCTGGCCGCTTCGCCGGAAGCGGCTTCCTCCGTCGCGGCGCGCTTGCCGGTCTGCTCGATGATCGAGGCGGGCTGGGTGGCCGCCGTCGGTTCCGGGATGTCGATCGGCGGCGGCGGTGCGGCTGCGGGTTGGGGCGTGGCGGCGATCGGCGCGGTGCTGCCGTCGGCCCGCTGCAGCCACAGATGGCCGCACTTGCCGCATTTGACCTTGCGCCCGGAGGCGCCAAGCCGCGACTCGGGCACCTCGAACCGGGTGTCGCAGTTCGGACAGGAAGCGATCATCGCGCAAGAAAACCCGTATGCGACGCTGTCAGCGTTATAGGTGTCGGTCGTGCCGCTGGCAAGCAAGCGGCCCGGAATCGCCTCGGAACCGGCCCGGAATCGGCCTGTGCAGCGGGTGCTGGCGCAATCCGCCGGCGACGGGCGGCATCGATTTGACCGCCAGCGATTCGCGCACCGCTTTTCTGGACGCACGGGCGGCGGACGTGCGAATCTGCCGGCGTTTCGCGGGAATGGGATGATAATGGCAGCGGCTACTGGCATCGCGGCGGCTTCGGGCGGCGCCTTCGTGCGCTTCGAGAATGTCGGCTTCAACTACGGCGACGGGCCGATGGTGCTGCACGACGTCGCCTTCGACCTCGAGCCCGGCACGTTCCACTTCCTGACCGGGCCCAGCGGCGCGGGCAAGACGTCGCTGCTGCGCCTGATGTACCTCGCCGACCGCCCGACCTCGGGCGCGATCCGGCTTTTCGGCCGCGACACCGTATCGTTGTCGCGGTTGGAAGCGCCCGTGGTGCGCCGCCGCATCGGCGTCGTGTTCCAGGATTTCCGGCTGCTGCCGCATCTCTCGGCTTTCGACAACGTCGCCCTGCCGCTGCGCGTCGCCTCGGTCGGCGAGCCCGAGATCCGCCAGCATGTCGGCGAGCTCCTGTCCTGGGTCGGCCTGGCCGACGCCATGGACGCGCGGCCCAAGACCCTCTCGGGCGGCGAGCAGCAACGCTTGGCGATCGCGCGCGCCGTGGTGGCGCGGCCCGACCTGCTGGTCGCCGACGAGCCCACCGGCAACGTCGACGACCACAACGCCATGCGCATGATGCGCCTGTTCCAGAACGCGCATCACTACGGCGCCACGGTGGTGGTGGCCACGCACAACGCCCAGCTCGTCCAGCGCTACGGCTATCCACAGCTCCATCTCCAGGCCGGGCGGCTCAAGGTGCTGCCGGCCGGAACCGCCGTGCCGCAGGGATGAGCATGTTCCGCCGGCTCGGCCGCCGCTACGACCTGCCGCTGGACCGCGACGGCGCCCAGCGCCTGCTGCCCTGGATCGTGGCGCTGATGACCTATATCGCGGCGATGACGCTGCTGGCGGCGCTGGTGCTGGGCTCGCTCGCCTGGCGCTGGACCGACAACGTCTCGGGTGCGGTCACGGTCCTGCTGCCGCCGTCGACCGACCAGGCCGTGGGCAGCAACGAGGGCCGGATCCTGGGCGTGCGTGACTCGCTGGCGACGCTGCCGGGCGTGACCGCCGTCGAGGTGCTGCCGGCGGCCGAGGTGGCAAAGCGCCTGCAGCCCTGGCTCGGCGCCGGCGCCTCGGTCGAGGACCTGCCGCTGCCGCGGCTCGTGGTGCTGCGCGTGGCGCCTGACCGCCGCCCGGACGTCGCCCAGATCCGCAACCGGGTCGAGCCGATCGCGCCCGGCGCCGTGGTCGACGACCACGGGGTCTGGCGCGCCGAGATCGTGAAGCTGGCGACCCGGATGATGACCGGCGCCGGCCTCGCGGTCGTGCTGATCGCCATGACCGCGGCGGTGCTGGTGATCTTCGCCGTGCGCTCGGGCCTGGCGATCCACCGCGAGACGATCGAGGTCCTGCACCTGATCGGCGCGCATGACGACTACATCGCCCGCCAGTTCCAGAACCACACGACCAAGCTCGTCTTCCAGGGCGGCCTCGTGGCGCTGTTCGTCCTCGGTGTCAGCGAGGTGTTCCTGCTGCAGGCGGTGCTCGGGCTCGACCCCTCGCTCCTGCCGCGCTTCGGCATGGGCACGGCGCAGTGGCTGGCCCTGGCCTTCCTGCCGGGCCTGGCGGTGTTCGCGGGCATGCTCGCGATCGCCAACGTCACCGCCCGGCTGACGGTGCGGCGCGCCCTGGCGCGCATGGTGTGATGCCGAGACTGGTCCTGCTCGACCGCGACGGCGTGCTCAACGTCGACCGCCCGGATTCGGTCCGGCACCCCGACGCGCTGGAACTGATCCCCGGCGCGGCCGCGGCCGTCGCGCGGTTGAACAAGGCGGGAGTCATCGCGGCTTTAGTGTCTAACCAGGCGGTCGTGGGGCGGGGAGAAGTCGCGCCGTCGATGCTGGACCACATCCACGCCAAGATGCGGACGTTGCTTCAGCAGGCCGGCGCGCATCTGGATGCCGAGTTCGTCTGCACCGACGCTCATGACAGCCCGCGCCGCAAGCCGGCGCCCGGCATGCTGCTCGAAGCCATGGCACGGTTCGGCGCCGCGCCCGCCGAGACGATGATGATCGGCGACGCGCTGCGCGACCTCGAGGCGGCGGCCGCGGCCGGCTGTCCGCGCGTCCTGGTCCTGACCGGCAAGGGCGCGGAGACCGCAAGCGACCTTCCCGACCGCGTCCGGCCGGTCGCGATCCGGGCCGACCTCGCCGCCGCGGTCGATGCCTTGCTCGCGGGAGACGCGGCATGATCGGCATCCTGCGCCGCGCCTTGAAGATCAGCGGCATGAGCGTCGCGGCCCTGGCGCTGGTCGTGGCGCTGTGGGCTGGCGGCCTGGTCTGGTTCACCCTCGGCGTGCCGGACAAGGTGGACGACGCGACCACGAAGACCGACGCGATCGTGGTGCTGACCGGGGGCAGCCGGCGGCTCGGCGTCGGCCTGAACCTGCTGATGCAGGGCAAGGCGAGGAAGCTCTTCGTCTCGGGCGTGCATCGCGGGGTCGACGTGGCCGAGCTCTTGCGCGTCGCGCGCCAGTCGCCGGCCGAGGTCGAGTGCTGCATCGCGCTCGGCTATGCCGCCGACAACACGATCGGCAACGCCGCCGAGACCCAGCGCTGGATGGCCGCGGAGGGCTTCCGCTCGCTGCGCCTGGTCACCGCCAGCTATCATATGCGCCGCAGCCTGATGGAGTTCCGCAACGCCATGCCCGGCGTCACGATCGTGCCACACCCCGTGTTCCCCGACCGGTTCCAGCCGCCGACCTGGTGGCGCGAATCCGCGGCGCTGGCGCTGGTCGCCGTGGAATACAGCAAGTACCTGGCGGCCTGGCTGCGCATCCAGCTCGGCCTGCCCGCGCCCAGCGGCGTTCGGAGCGTCGGCGGCGACCCTGGAGGAATCGAACCGTGACCGCGCTGCGCGCCCTGCTGTTCAACGTCTTCTTCCTCGGCTGGACCGGGCTGCTGGCGATTCTGTTCCTGCTGCTGCTGCCGTTCCCGTGGCGGGTGCTGTCGGGGGCGGTGGCGTGGTGGGCGCGCACGGTCCTGTGGATGCTGAAGCACTTGGTCGGGCTCGGCTACGAGGTGCGGGGTGCTGAGCACCTGCCCGAAGGCCCTGTCCTGGTCGCCGCCAAGCACCAGTCGGCGTGGGACACGATCGTCATCAGCGTGCTGATCGACCACCCGGCCGTGGTCTTGAAGCGCGAGCTGTTCTGGCTGCCGGTCTGGGGCTGGCTCGCCTGGCGCTGCGGC